>CABQAA010000089.1 GCA_902461995.1 uncultured Oscillospiraceae bacterium
CGGGAAAGGGTTGTTCGGGTTAGATGGACGATTTCCGAACGGCAGCCCTCCCGTTCTCCGAATTCGGTCGAATTCTTTAGAAAAATTGCCCTTTGTTTTTATTTTCACATTGCAAAAGCACCGGTAATCATGTATAATAAACCTATTGGTCTCGCGGGGGCGGAGCCCCCGTTCAAAAACGCCTGCGGCGTTTTTCATCCCCCGGGCGAGGGACTTCCCGGGGAGACGAAAACTGGGGGTGGATCCACAGCTGTATTTGAACGGAAACGGGCGCAGCACGGGAATCTCGATGTCCGCGCCGTCCTGGTTTGTGAAATTCCCAGTTTTCCATTTCGTAAGTTCGTAAGGAGGAATAGGCAAGATGCAAAAAAAGATCAGCACCCTCCCTTTTAAGGGAACCCCGGAGCAGGAAACGAAGCTCCAGGCCGTCATTGCCGCAAACCGGCAGGACCCGAGCCGTCTGATGGCGGTTATGCAGCAGGCGCAGGATATTTATGGGTATCTGCCCATGGAAGTCCAGCAGATGATCGCCGACGGGATGAATGTGCCGCTGGAAAAGGTGTACGGCGTCGCGACGTTCTACGCGCAGTTCGCCCTGTCCCCCAAAGGCGTCTACAATGTGTCGGTCTGCCTGGGCACGGCCTGCTACGTCAAAGGCTCCGGCGACCTGTTCAATAAGCTCAGCGAAACGCTGGGCATCGGCTCGGACGAATGCACCGAGGACGGCAAATTCTCCCTGACCGCCTGCCGCTGCATCGGCGCCTGCGGTCTCGCCCCGGTCCTGACCGTCAACGACGACGTGTACGGCCGCCTGACCGTGGACGATATCCCCGGCATTCTGGCGAAATACGCCGACTGATATGCGGGAGCTGTCGCTGAACATACTGGATATCGCGCAGAATTCCCTTTCCGCCGGGGCCACCCTCGTCACCCTGACCGTGAAAGAGGACAGCGCCGCGGATTCCCTTGTTTTGACCGTGGGGGACAACGGCCGCGGCATGGATGCTGCCGTGCTCGCCAGGGTGCGGGACCCGTTTTACACCACCCGCACCACCCGCAAGGTGGGGATGGGGATCCCCCTGTTCCGCATGGCCGCGGAGATGACGGGCGGCTCGCTCGACATCCAATCCGAACCCGGGAAGGGGACCGTCGTCACGGCGTCCTTCGGCCTTCGCCACATCGACCGGATGCCTTTGGGCGATATGGCGGGTACCCTGACCGCCCTCATCCGGCTGAATCCGGACGTGGATTTCCATTACCGCCACACCGTGGACGGCTGCTCCTTTGAAATGGATACGAGAGAGCTGCGGACCACGCTCGACGGCGTACCCCTGAATGAGCCGGACGTGATGGAATGGATCGACGGCTATTTAAGGGAAAACGAAGACAGTCTGGGCGGCACCGCCTGATGCCGCAGGATTCACACTTTTTAAGAACTAGGAGGTCACCCTATGAAAACCATTGCAGAACTGCAGGCCATCCGGGATAAAGCCCGCGAAAAAATGGCCGTGCGGGAAGGCGTCGATGCCGAAACCCGCGTCGTGGTCGGCATGGCCACCTGCGGCATCGCCGCGGGAGCCCGCCCCGTCCTGAACGCTTTTGTCGATGAGGTCGCGAAGCGCCACTTGAACGGCGTCACCGTTACCCAGACCGGATGCATCGGCATGTGCCAGTTCGAGCCGATCGTCGAAGTGATGATGCCCGGCAAGGAAAAGGTCACCTACGGCAAGGTTACCCCCGAAAAGGTGGAGCGCATCATCGTCGATCACCTGGTTAACGGCAATCCCGTGGCGGAATATACCGTCGCGAATCTGATGAAATAAAACAGGAGGGAAAATCGGATGTATCGTTCACACGTATTGGTATGCGGCGGCACCGGGTGTACCTCCTCGAACAGCCAAAAGATTATTGAAGCGCTGGAAAAGGAGATTGCCGCAAACGGCCTGACCGAGGAGGTCAAGGTCGTCCGGACCGGCTGTTTCGGCCTGTGCGCCCTCGGCCCCATCATGATCGTTTACCCGGAAGGCTGCTTTTATTCCCGGGTGCAGGAAGAGGATATCCCCGAAATCGTGTCCGAGCACCTGCTCAAGGGCCGCATCGTCACCCGCCTGCTCTATGATGAGACGGTGGAAAAGGACGACATCAAGGCTCTGAACCAGACGGACTTCTATAAGAAACAGGTCCGGGTCGCGCTGCGCAACTGCGGCGTCATCAACCCCGAATCCCTGGATGAATACATCGCCATGGACGGCTATCAGGCCCTGGCGAAATGCCTGACCGAGTACACCCCCGACCAGGTCATTCAGGTGATCACCGACTCCGGCCTGCGCGGCCGCGGCGGCGGCGGATTCCCGACCGGCCGCAAATGGGCTCTGTGCGCTCCCAATAAGGCGCCCCAGAAATACGTCGTCTGCAATGCAGATGAGGGCGACCCCGGCGCATTCATGGACCGGTCGGTCCTCGAGGGCGACCCGCACTGCCTGGTGGAAGCCATGGCCATCGCGGGCTATGCCATCGGCGCGACCAAAGGCTTTGTATATGTCCGGGCCGAGTATCCCATCGCGGTCCGCCGCCTCCAGATCGCCATCGATGAGGCGAGAGAGGCCGGCCTGCTGGGACAGGACATCTTCGGCACCGGTTTTGAATTCGATATGGAAATCCGTCTGGGCGCCGGCGCCTTCGTCTGCGGCGAAGAAACCGCGCTGATGACGTCCATCGAAGGCAACCGCGGCGAACCTCGTCCCCGCCCGCCTTATCCGGCCGTCAAGGGCCTGTTCGGCTGCCCGACGGTCGAAAACAACGTGGAAACCTTCGCCAACGTGCCCCAGATCATTCTGAAGGGCGCGGATTGGTTTGCCTCCATGGGCACCGAAAAATCCAAAGGCACCAAGGTGTTCGCGCTCGGCGGCAAGATCAAACATACCGGCCTCGTGGAAATCCCGATGGGCACCACCCTGCGGGAAATCGTTGAGGAAATCGGCGGCGGCATTCCGAACGGCAAGAAGTTCAAAGCCGCACAGACCGGCGGCCCCTCCGGCGGCTGCATCCCCGCCTCTCTGATCGATACCAAGATCGACTATGACAACCTCATCGCCATGGGCTGCATGATGGGCTCCGGCGGTCTGATCGTCATGGACGAGGACACCTGTATGGTGGATATCGCGAAGTTCTTCCTCGAATTCACGGTTGACGAATCCTGCGGCAAGTGCACCCCTTGCCGCGTGGGTACCAAGCGTCTGCTTGAAAAGCTCGATAAGATTACCAAGGGCAACGGCACGCTGGAGGATATCGACGAGCTGGAGGCTCTGTGCCATTACATCAAGGAAAATTCCCTCTGCGGCCTGGGCCAGACGGCCCCCAACCCCGTGCTCTCCACGCTTAAATTCTTCCGGGATGAATATGTGGCCCATGTCGTGGATAAGAAGTGCCCGGCCGGCGTCTGCAAATCGCTGCTCCACTACGAGATCGTCGCCGACAAGTGCAAGGGCTGCACGGCCTGCGCGCGCGTCTGCCCGGTCGGCGCCATTTCCGGCACGGTCAAGAACCCCCATTCGATCGACGTCAGCGCCTGCATCAAATGCGGCGCCTGTATGGAAAAATGCCGTTTCGGCGCCATCGTGAAGAAATAAGGAAGGAGAGTGACCGAAATGGATATGGTCCATGTAAAGATCAATGGCATCGCGGTCGAAGTACCCAAGGGTTCCACCATCCTGGAAGCCGCCCGCTATGCGGGGGTGGAAATTCCCACCCTGTGCTTTCTGAAAGATATCAACGAGATCGGCGCTTGCCGCATCTGCGTGGTCGAAGCCACCGGTGCCCGCGGCCTCGTGACTGCCTGCGTCTATCCCGTGAGCGAGGGGATGGAGGTACAGACCAACACCGCCAAGGTGCAGGCCGCTCGCCGCACCACCCTCGAACTGATCCTGTCCACCCACGAGAAAAAGTGCCTCTCCTGCGTACGCTCCAACGACTGCGAGCTGCAGAAGATGTGCAAGGACTACGGTGTGGAGGACTCTGGCAAATACGACGGTTTCCGGCCGCAGTATGAACTGGATACCTCGGCCGCCCATCTGGTGCGGGACAACAACAAGTGCATTCTCTGCCGCCGCTGCGTCGCGGCCTGCCGTCAGCAGTTCGTGTCCGTCATCGGCGCGAACGACCGCGGTATCGACACCCACATCGCCTGCGCGTTCGAGAAACCGCTCGCCGACGTGCCCTGCGTCTCCTGCGGACAGTGCATCGTGGTCTGCCCGACCGGCGCCCTGACCGAAAAGGACGACATCGGCAAGAT
The DNA here is from genome assembly GCA_902461995.1 of uncultured Oscillospiraceae bacterium. GTDB lineage: Bacteria > Bacillota > Clostridia > Oscillospirales > Acutalibacteraceae > UMGS1623. The sequence continues at coordinate 4,292 of CABQAA010000089.1, forward strand.
CTGGGAAGCCCTCGCGGACAAGTCGAAACACGTCATCGTCACCACCGCCCCCTCCATCCGCGCCACTCTCGGCGAATGCTTCGGCATGCCGATCGGCACCAATGTCGAGGGCAAGATGGTCGCGGCCCTCCGCCGCCTCGGCTTTGAAAAGGTGTTCGACACTGACTTCGGCGCCGACCTGACCATCGTGGAAGAAGCCAACGAGTTCGTCGGCCGGGTGAAGAACGGCGGCGTGCTGCCCATGATCACCTCCTGTTCTCCGGGTTGGGTCAAGTTCGCCGAGTATTACTATCCCGACCAGCTCGATCACCTGTCCTCCTGCAAATCGCCCCAGCAGATGAGCGGCGCGGTCATCAAGACCTACTACGCGCAGAAAATGGGGATCGATCCGAAGGACATCGTCAACGTCTCGGTCATGCCCTGCACGGCCAAGAAGTTCGAATGCGGCCGCGACGATCAGAACGCCGCGGGCGTCCCGGATATCGACATCGCGATCACCACGAGGGAACTCGCCCGGATGATCGACCGCGCAGGCATCAAGTTCACCGCCCTGCCGGACGAAGAATTCGATTCGCCCCTCGGTGAGGACACCGGCGCCGCCGTCATCTTCGGCGCGACCGGCGGCGTCATGGAGGCCGCGCTGCGCACGGCCAACGATTGGCTCACCGGTAAGGATAACGAGGCCGTGGAATTCCACGAGGTACGCGGCACCGCGGGGCTCAAGGAAGCCACGTATAACATCGCCGGCATGGACGTCAAGGTCGCGGTCGCGAGCGGCGTCGCCAGCGCGAACTACATCATGAGCTGCATCAAGGACGGCACGGCTCCCTGGCATTTCGTTGAGATCATGTGCTGCCCGGGCGGCTGTGTCAACGGCGGCGGCCAGCCCCTTCAGCCCGCCTCGGTGCGCAACACCACCGATCTCAAGGCGCTGCGCGCCAAGGCCCTGTACGATCAGGATTCCGGCATGAAGCTGCGGAAATCCCATCAGTCCCCGGTCATCGAGACCCTGTACAAGGAGTTCTTCGACGATGGGTTTGGCGGGCACAAGGCGCACCATTGCCTGCACACCAGCTACACCGCCCGTCCGAAGTACAAATAATCTCCGGCAAAAAAGCCCGGACCATTTGGTCCGGGCTTTTGCTGTTTCCGGGCGGGTCTGCTCCGTCCGCGGCTCGAAAGGGAGTTAGAAGACCTGCCCCTGAAAGCAACAGGTTTCTCTCAAAGGCGGTGCGTTTTTCGACAACGTATCCCTTACCCCATTTGAATCCGTCCGGCCGATTTTGTTCCGGGGTTTATTCATTGAAGAGGCATTAAAAAGAGACTCCGCCGGTCTGTACGGCGGAGCCTTTGAGTGTTTCTATCCTTTTCTTTATTTGATCGTTTTCACATAAAAAGCATAATGAGCGATCCCGCCATAACCGTTTTCGGCGTGCCATTCGGCTGTGACTTCATAGATGGTTCCGCCCGGTTTCAGTTCTATTTCATCTCCATTGACCGTAACTGTTTCACTGTTTGCACTAGGGCGGCCCCAATCCTCATCGCTCCAGCACTGAACCCGTATAAGAGCATCGGGTTCTTTCGCGAAACGCAGCGCAGCCTTCGGTTTTGTTGTTTCCAATACGGGCAGGGAATCTTTACAATCCAGTGGATGTAGACTGTCGGCCTCTATATTTGCAGAAGCCCCATCCTTGTTCATTCGCTGCCATGAGTAAGCGCCCAACTGTGCATCAAACGCCGTTTCATCGATGGCCACGGTTAATACCGGGGGTTCTTCTAGTATACCGGCTAGTAATCCGTTTGCATACGCGTTCAGGGCTTCGCATGGCTCGTATTCAGTTCTGTAACCAACGCCATCGATTACAAGGAATGGGTTATAGGCCATCATATTGGTTCGTGTGCCGTCCGCCATCGTCAGCCTAAATGTAACGGCCTGTCCCACATATTCTGCATAGGAATTGTCCTCATTGTAGATGACGACATCTTTTAAATAGTCTGCGAATTCTTCTATATTTGCAATTTGAACCGTGACGTCAGGTGGTGTCAATCGCACAGTAGCCGCTGTTATTTCAGAGGCTTTTAAATCTTCATATGGTTTTTTAGCGGCTGCAGACGAACAGCCGGTCAGGCTCAGCACACAGGACAGTGCCAAAACGAAAACCATGAGCGTTTTCATATAGGCAGCCTCCTTTGTTGTGAGTCCCTCTTATTTATATAGAGGCAAAAAGGATGCCAAATGCTGCAGTTCGGCCCTAAAGTCTTTTCTGCCGGTTTCGCTGAACGAACCTCGCCGTCGTTTTTATCAGGGGAATATACGTTTCAGAGGAGCGCGGCGGGCTGAATTTACCGCTTCGCCATGGCCTCCAGAAGCCGCAGCAGCGCGCTTCGCTCATTGGGTGACAGGCTGCGCAGGAGCAGGAGAATCCGGCTTTCCTCCTCGGTCAGAATCACCTCGGGTGAATCCGTCCGGCCGGTCAGATAATCAAGGGTCACATGAAAATAATGGGCCAATCGCAAAAGAACGGCATATACCGGCCGACTCTTACCGGTCTCATACGCTCCAACACGGGATTGTTTGAGTCCCAATCTGTTGGCAAGTTCCTGTTGTTCGACGCGGATCTCTATGCGAAGGACAGCCATTGCCGCCCGGGAGGGCACCGTCCGGAACAGCATCGCCGGGCACGAGGCAAAAAACGGCCCCATCCGAAAGAAAACGCTTGGATTCAGACCGGTTCCTTATCGGCCTCACGGCGCGGATTCAGGAGAAACTGCACAACCAGGCCGAGCAATGCTGCCACCCCTCCCGCGCAGAGGATCACGGGTAGGGACGTGACGCCGCAGAGGGAAAGCAGCTGCTGCGCCCCCGACAGACCGCCGCCGATGGCGGTGGTGCAGATGACGAAGGGCCGCAGAAAACGCAGAGTGAGAACGCCCGCCGCGATACCGGCGGCGAGGCCGGCCAGAAGACCCAGCCACGAAAGCTTGTCCGGAAACAAGCCCGCTACCGCGGCAAGGACGATGAAAAACGAATAGAGGAACATCCCCGCATGATAGAGCTTCACCGCCGCCAAGGCTGCCAGCAGTCCCAGCACGATGCCGATGAGGACAGCGAACAGCAGGACGTAGTCGCTCGGAGGGATCAGGAAGGCGCCGCCGACCAGGCCGATGCCGAACCCAACGAGAAAGCCCACGCAGGTGATCCAGAGCTTGCGGAGCTTATACCCAAAGAAGCACTGCGTGAACGAGAAAGCGGCACCGATACCGAGCGCCAGGATTCCCACCTGCGAGGTGAAGGCGCTGAAAAGCGCTTCGAGGTTTTCCATCGATATCTCCTCTACAGGGACGGTTCGCCGTCCCATTTTTCCATGTCCGCAAGCGCCTGCTCCCATTCCGCAAGCTGCGCGTCCAGCTGCTTCTGCGTCTCGTCCAGCTCGGCCGTGACTGCGAGCAGCCGCTCATAATCGGCGGCGACCTCCGGCAGCTCGAGCTGCGCATGCAGAGCCGCCGCCGCGGCCTCGAGCCGGGTGATCTCATCTTCCGCGCGGCGGACCCGGGTGGCGGTTTTGCGGCGAAGAGACTCCTGCTCCTTTCGGAGCTTGTATGCGTTTTCCCGCGGCGCTTTCTCGGCCGGCGGCTCCTCGGCTTCGGCGGGAGAGGCGAACCGCGCGGCGTAATCGTCGTAATTGCCGTCGACCGACACACAGCCGTCCTCGGTCAGGCGGAGGACACGGGAAGCCA
>CABQAA010000090.1 GCA_902461995.1 uncultured Oscillospiraceae bacterium
GCTTCACGCCGTCGGAACAAGCCTCCCGCGTTTCACCCCAAAGATCCTTATCGTAATCGTAGAGGGTATTGGAACAGTAAATATACGCCATGAGCAGCCCAGAATAGCGGAAATCCGCCGAATCGCTGTGAAGGCAGGTCAGGTAAGCCAGGAAATTACACTCGTCCTCCCGGGCAAAGCCGCGTGTATGGGCCAATTCGTGGGCGGCCGTAGCCGGAATGCTGCTGTCCGGCACGTCGATATTGACATTCGCCTCAGCCAGAAAGGGGAAATACATCCCGGTAATGCCTGTATAGCTCCACCAATGGGAAAGCTGTACAGGCTTGGCCTGCCAGGTACCGCCGAAGAGGAAGGGATAGTCATCCTGCAGTGTCCGGTAGCCGTTGTCTGCCAGACGGAGAGTCCTGCCAACTGACTGGGACAAATGGACGCAGCCATCTTCGTCTTCTGTGAGATTCTCCCGTTCTGCCGATGCTTTTTCCGCCAGATCGATACAAATGTCGCGCAGCTGCCCAGCGGAAGGCGTGACGGGCTCCAGTCCCATTAGGTCGCTGAGCGGCAGGCGGTAAAATTGGAAGCCATGCATCAGCATGTACAGCAGAAAAACGGACGACAAGACCCACCCCGCCGCTCGTCCGGCTTTAAACAGAAGCCGGCCCCGGTGAGGAGAACGGATCAAACGGCGGATCAGCAGCACGGCCAAGATTACAACGCCAGGAAGGGCCAGAACCGCCAATATTTCGGTCAGTGAAAAAGGGAAAACCGCGATCAGTCCGCCGAGCGGCACCGCAATCAGCCGGAAAATCCCTCTGGAGAAGACGATTTCCGTGAATTCCGGAACATGCGGCAGGATGAGCAGCAGCAGCGCCGCGATCAGAGCGGGTATCACAAAAGCGAAACCGCGAAGTGTTTTCCAGATCGTTTTCAAAGGCAGCCCCCTCACGTATTTCGTCTTTTTTTCTTCATGATGGACGGAAACTGCGTCAATTTTTGTCACTTTAGGAGAAAAGCAGAGTTTTTAGTAAGATGAGACGGTAGGGGCTTTTCAGCCGGAACAATTCCCGATATAATAGAACTTGGAATTTAAAGGAGAGGGGAAGCGGCATGTTATCCCTGGAACAGTTTTTGTCCGAGCTGTTTTCCAATCCCGTTTTGGCCGTTACCGTCATTTTAACCCTGGGGGTTATCTTTGTCAACGGCTGGACGGATGCACCGAACGCCATTGCCACCTGTGTGTCCACCCGGGCCATGGGTCCTCGGGCCGCTATTCTGATGGCGGCGGTGTTCAATTTTCTCGGCGTGCTGGTCATGACGCTGATCACCCCTGCCGTGGCGATGACCATCTACGATATGGTGGACTTTGGTCACGATTCCCATCAGGCTCTGGTCGCGCTCTGTGCGGCGCTGTTCGCCATTGTCATCTGGGCGGTGGCGGCCTGGTTTTTCGGTATTCCCACAAGTGAAAGTCACGCGCTCATCGCCGGCCTTTCAGGCGCTGCGATCGCCATAGGCGGCGCGGCCGGAATCAACGGCGGTGAATGGATCAAAGTGATCTGGGGCCTTGTCCTCTCCACCATGCTCGGGTTCGGATCCGGCTGGCTGGTGGCCAAAATTACCACATTCATCTGCAAAGGAATGGAACGGCGCAAAACTACCCGGTTCTTCCGCGGGGCCCAGATCGGCGGCGGCGCCGCTATGGCCTTCATGCACGGTGCACAGGACGGTCAGAAATTTATGGGTGTCTTCATGCTGGGGATTTTTCTCTCCAACGGCAGCGGAGATGTCGAGACCTTCCAAATCCCGATCTGGCTGATGGTCCTCTGTTCCTTGGTGATGGGCATCGGCACCTCCATTGGCGGCTATCGTATTATCAAAGCGGTCGGAATGGATATGGTCAAGCTGGAAACCTATCAGGGCTTTGCCGCCGATGCTGCGGCAGCCGGATGCCTCCTGCTTTCCACCTTGACGGCTCTTCCTGTCAGCACCACCCACACCAAAACCACCGCCATCATGGGTGTGGGTGCGGCCAAACGCCTGTCGTCGGTCAAATGGTCGGTCGTCAAGGAGATGGTGATGACCTGGGTGCTCACGTTTCCGGGCTGCGGGTTAATTGGATTTTTAATGGCGCGCCTGTTTGTAATGATTTTTTAATTTCTTCCGTAAGATTCAGCCGGAATTCAGAAAGGAATGGTCGACATGTCGAAAAAACGGGACTACGATTATTTTGAGATGTTTGTCAAAGGGGTGGCCTATTCCTGCAAAGCCGCCCATATGCTGGAAGATATCCTCGGCCACTTCGATCCGGATTCCCTGCAGGAGAAACTCAAGGATCTCCACGCCGTGGAGCATGCGGCCGATATTCTCAAGCACGATATGATGAAAGAACTGGCCCGGGCCTTCATCACCCCCATCGAGCGGGAGGACATCATTCTGCTCAGTCAGGAAATCGACAACGTGACCGATACCATTGAGGATGTCCTCATGCGGGTGTATATGTACAACGTCCTGTCCATCCGGGATGAGGCGGCGGAATTCACCGGGATCATCGTGCAGTGCTGTGACGCGCTGGAGGATGCGGTAAAGGAATTCCATAATTTCCGCAAATCCAGTTCGATCAATGAAAACATCGTCGAGGTCAACCGTCTGGAAGAGACGGGCGACGCGCTTTATACCCGTGCCGTCCGGCGGCTTTACACTACCTGCCGGGAACCCGTCGATCTGACGATCTGGAGCGATTTGTTTGACCGGATGGAAAAATGCTGCGACGCCTGCGAGCATGTGGCAAACGTTATGGAAAGCGTGATTATGAAGAACAGTTGATAATCCTATTGCATTCAGTCGAATGGGGACCGGTCAGATCTGACCGGTCCCCATTTTTCCGTCTATTCGTTTCAGCCCCATTCGGAAGACAGCCGGCCCGGATGGCGAATCCGGCCCTGCGAAATGAGAAATGCGGCCGTATCCCGCAGTGTCTCCTGCATATCCCGGGTGGTATACCCCAACTCGCGGTCCGCTTTCTCATGGCTGAATGTGCCGTTTCCCGTCAGGGTATAGAGAGAATACCGTGTGTACAGCGGTGGCTGTTTTAAAATTTTGTAATAGGTCTCTGCGAGGGGCGCCGTGCCTTTGGCAAACCAGAGCGGCAGGACCGTCTTGATCTTTTTGCGTCCGGTCACTTCATGCAGGGTGTCCAGCAGCTCCTGAACGCTGTAAAACCGGTTGGAGAGGATATAGCATTCCCCCGTCCGTCCCTGGTCCGCCGCCGCGAGAATGCCCGCAGACACATCCCGCACGTCCACAAAATCGTATCCCCCTTTGACGCAGGCGGTCAGACGGCCATTGAGATAATCGGAAACGAGCTGAGTGAGATGCCCGTGCCCGTAGTCCCCCGGGCCCAGAATGCCGGAAGGGTGCACCACCACAGCATCCAGCCCCTTGGCCGCCGCATTGAGAACGATTTGGGTGGCTTTGGCCTTTGTCTGAGCGTAAAGCCCTTCCACCTTGCGATAATCAAAACGGGATACTTCGGTGATGGTCTCCCCTTTTGCCTTTTCCGGGATGGCGTGGACTGAACTGACATGGACCAGCCGCTTGACCCCGGTCTTCCGGCACATATCCACGATGTTTTTGGTGCCGACTACGTTGACGTCAAAGACTTTTTGATTGAATTTCGAGGCGATGGACACAATTCCAGCTGTGTGAATGACCACAACCTCACAAGGCTCTTCTACATGGAAAAATGCTTCCAGCGAAGCGGGATCGCAGACGTCTCCCTTGTAGATCTCCTGTCCCCGCCGAACCGGGGCTGGGATGCTGTCGGACGGCAGGGCAAGGCCTCTTACCTCTTCCCCTTGGTCGAGGAGCTGATTGCAGATGGTGTGTCCCAGATGTCCGTAAGCTCCTGTCACCAGATATAGGCGTTTCATGTCCCCACCCAGTCCTTTCTTATCAAACGCATCTTCGTATGGTTTTAGTATGCCACATGCTTTTGAACAATTCGTGACCGGACTATGGCAATTCTGCAAATTTCTCGGCGACAACGGTATTTTTTTCATTCCGTGCCGTTTTCATTTGAAGAAAAATAGTGTATACTGTCGAAGTGACCGGGATTGTTTTATCACCCTGAGATAAGGAGGCGCCGACATGCTGGAACTGCTGCTTGGCCGGTCGGGAACCGGAAAAACCCATACCGTTTTCGACGAGCTGACTCGTTTGGCCGAGCAGGATGACAGCTTCCCCCTCTACCTGCTTGTCCCCGAGCAATTTTCTTTTGAAAGTGAAAAAAATCTGCTGCGCCGTTTGGGTCCGCAGAGGGCTTTTCGTGTACAGGTGCTCAGCTTTACACGATTGGCTCAAACGGTTTTTCGTGAACTGGGCGGCGTGGCCGGCAAACGAATGGATGATGCCGCCAGGGTTTTGCTGATGAGCCAGGCCGTGCACGGCGTCTCCGATCAGTTGACCTTATACCGGCGTCAGGTGGCCGATCCGGATTATATGGAAGCGGTCGTGTCCTTTGTGACCGAATGCAAGCAGTGCGCGATTTCCCCCCTTCAATTGACGGAAACGGCCGCCGCTTTGGAAGAGAGCTCGCTCAGACAAAAAACGCAGGAACTGGCGCTGATTTACGGGGCGTATGAAGCGTTGGTCACTCAGACGGACCAGATCGATCCGCTCGACGATCTGGGTACGCTTTCCCGCATTCTGCCCGAAAGCCGTCTTTTTATCGGATCCCGAATTTATGTGGACGCCTTTAAAGGTTTTACAGCACAGGAAATGCAGATTCTGGCCGTTCTCCTCCGCCAGGCGGACAGGATGGTCGTCTCCCTCTGCACCGATACCATCGCCGACGATGCGGCGGGAACCGGCCGTTTTACACCCGCCATCCGTACCGCTGCCCATCTGCGGGATCTGGCGCGGGAGAATCACGTGTCGGTTGCCAAAGTGCGTTTGCTGACGGAGAACCGGCGGACCGCTGATCCCGCGCTGCGTGCGTTGGAGGAAAACGCTTTTTTACCCACTCCCGTTCCTTTTGACGGAGAGACGCCGGCGGTCACGGTCATCCCCTGTTCCGACCCGGCGGCCGAATGCCGCTTCGCGGCCCGCACCGTTCGCCGCCTTCTGCGGGAAAACGGAGGAAGGTGCCGGGATTTCACCGTAGTCGTCCGCCATCTGGACGATTATCAGCCTCTGCTGGAGACCGCCTTTGAACAGGAAGAGCTGCCCTGTACCATCGATCGCCGGGAGTCCATTCTGACCGATCCGCTTATCGTCCTGCTCGGCGCGGCTCTGCGCTGCGTGATCGATGGCTGGGCCAGCGACGATGTGTTCCGCCTGCTCAAGACCGGATTGTCGGGGTTTTCGCCCCGTTCCGTTTCGATGCTGGAAAATTATGTGGTGCAGTGGCATATCCGGGGCGCCCAATGGAAGCAGGAATGGCCCTGGAACCCGGAGGGCCTTTCCCGGGAAATGTCGCCCGACTCGGAAAAACAGCGGGTGCATCTTAACCGCCTGCGGCGCCGCCTTGTGCGCCCGCTCGAAAAGCTGCAGCGTACCCTCTCCGGTACTGTAACCGGACGGGACTTCGCCGCCGCACTTTACCGCTATCTCGAGGACGCTCACACCGCCCGGATGGTGCGTTTTCAGGCCTCCCGGCTGGACGCGGCCGGGGAGCACGCCATCGCTGACCGGCAGAGTCGGCTTTGGGACGTGACCATGGATCTGTTCGACCGTTTCGCCCTGACGCTCGGCGAAACGCCCCTCCCCGCCTCCCGCTTTGCGGAACTTTTCCGTATGGTGGCCGGGATCACCGATCTCGGCAGCATTCCGCAATCTCTGGACGCCGTGCAGATCGGCGCTGCCGACCGCATCCGCTTTTCCTCTCCCCGGACCGTTCTGATTTTGGGAGCGAATGAAGGGGTTTTTCCGGCCTATCCCTCCCCCGGCGGTATGCTCAGCGATGCAGAACGGCGCCGTTTGATCGATGCCGGACTTCCCATGACCAATTCTGCCGACTGGCAGACGGCAGAAGAACGCTTTTTTGCCTATGCGGCGCTGTCTGCCCCTTCGCAGCGTTTGATCATCACCTACGCTTCTTCTGTAAAGGGAGAGACCTTAACTCCTTCGATTTTGGTGGATATGGTTCACCAGATCCTACCTGGCTGCGCGTGTTCCTGTCAGGAAGATGCGGACGGGTGGGACGTGGAGTCCTCGGCCGATGCCTTTGATCGTCTGGCGGCCAAATGGCAGGAGAACACCCCGTCCAGTGCTGCGTTCCGGCAGGTATTTGCGGATCTGCCCGTTTACCGGCAGAGGCTGGAGGCCATGGAACGCGCCGCGGCCGGCCGGCCGCAGGCATTTCAAAATCCAGCTGAAGCGCGGGCCTTTTTCGGCGGTCATATGCGGCTGTCCCCCAGTCAGGTGGAAACCTATCACCGCTGCCGGTTTGCCTATTTCTGTCAGTACGGCCTGCGGGCCAAACGGCGGCGGCCGGCCGATCTCAACGCCGCTGAGGCGGGCACGCTGGCCCACTACGTCATGGAGCAGCTGCTTCCCTCTTATAAAGAAGAGGGCTTCACCGCGATCACGCGGGAGCGCGTCAGCGCCGACACGGCCACGGTCGTCGAAGGGTATGTGGAAACCTACATGGGCGGGCGGGAAAACAAGTCGAACCGCCTCAACCACCTGCTGACTCAGCTGACCCGCACCTGTGCCAATTTGATGTGGAGAGTCGTCCGGGAACTGGCTCAGAGCCGGTTTGTTCCGGTGGATTACGAGCTGCCCATCGGTGAAACCGACGAACAGGGAAACGGCGTGCCGTCGATGACTCTGACTTTGACGGACGGAACGCGGGTTCAGGTCCGGGGAACCGTGGACCGGGTGGATCTCTACCGGACCGATAAAGCCGATTACATCCGTGTCGTCGATTATAAAACCGGACAGCGTGAATTCCGCCTTTCCGAAGTGCTCGAAGGCATCAATCTGCAGATGCTTATCTATCTGCTCTCCCTGTGGCAGAACGGGGGGACGCGGTACGGGCATGTGATGCCGGCGGGGGTGCTCTATCTGCCTGCCAAGCTGCCGGTCGTCCGCCTGTCCCGCGACGCCGATGCCGCGGTGCTTGAGCGGGAACAGCTCCTGACCATGAAAATGAACGGTCTGATCCTCGACGACCCGGAGATTGTGGAGGCGATGGAGGCCGACGCCGCCGGTCTGTTCATTCCCGCCCGTCTGGACAAAAAAACGGGGCGTTTAGCCAAGGGAGCGAGCGTCGCTTCCCTGCAGCAGTTCGGCCTCCTGAAACGACGGATCCAAAAGCTCCTGACCTCTATGGCCGAGACGCTGCGCCGTGGGGATATCGCCGCCCTGCCGGCCGGCGGATCCGTAGACGGCTGCGAATACTGCGATTACCGCGCCGTCTGCGGCCATGAAGCAGACGATCCCGTCCGGCTTATCGTGCGGCAGGATACCGAACAGGCGATGCGAGAACTGGAAGAAACGGAAGGCGAAACGGAGGGAAAGGACAATGAGCGACGTGCGCCTGCATAATATGTGCCTCATTGAAGACCGCCGGACCAATCGGGTGGTCGCACTGGACAAGGTCGGCTCTCCTTTTGCCGGCATCACCCTGCCGGGCGGCAGGATCGAGGAGGGCGAGGGCGTGATCGCCTCCGTCGTCCGGGAGGTACGGGAAGAAACCGGCCTGTTGGTAACCGACGTGCAGCAGTCCGGGATCGTCGATTGGGTCAACCCAAAAACCGGAGCCCGCTGGCTGCTCTTCCTCACCCGTACCACCGCTTTCAGCGGGGAACTGATTGATAAAACACACGAGGGCCGCGTATTCTGGACCGCCATGGACACCTTCCCCACTCTGCCGCTTTCCCCCAATATGGATACCTTTTGGCGGATGTATCGGAATCCGGAACCGTCCGAAGCGCTCGGGCTTTGGCTGGACGAGGGGCTGTCCCGGGA
>CABQAA010000091.1 GCA_902461995.1 uncultured Oscillospiraceae bacterium
GACCGCCTCACAATACCCCTGCAAACCGAACGTGGACCAGATCATCACCAAAACGCCGTTGCTCAAACGGTGGAGGAACGGGCCGTCGGTCACATAATTCAATCCGTCTCTGGAGTTGGCTCCCGGCTGTTCCGACGCTTTCAGCAGCAGGAAGGGATCGCCGATTGCGGTTTTCAGATCATCGCTGAGAGGAACCGCCCAAATTTCACCGTCATGTACCTGCAGCCACTCATGACAAAACACCATATACGGCTTCCCGGATTTAGAGATGTACAGCGTCCCATCCAGGCATTCCCAGTCCCTCGGCGTCAGCGGGCCGTCGCTGTGGGGCTGAAAAGGGCCCATCGGCGACGACGCCTTCAATACCTGCGTTCCCCTGCACACGCCGTTCTTTTTAAAGGAAGCAAACATATAAAAAGCGCCCTTGTACGGATGCACCTCCGGCGCCCAGTATTCCCGGTCCGCCCAAAAGGACCCGTCGTTATGAAAAACCTCATAGGGTCCTTCCCAATTTTTCAAATCCTCGCTCAAAAACACGTCGAATCCATCGGCCTCTCCCCAGCAGGTGGCTCCCCTGGTGCCGTATAAATAGTAGGTACCCTCATAAGGAAGTACAAACGGATCCCGTATATGGACGTCGCCACTTTTCATGGTCAAGTCAACCTCTCCCCTTCGCGCCGCGGCAGCGGCTCCATTCATTCTCCTGCCCTTTACTCCAGCGTACAGCATCCTGTCAGTACAACCTTCCCCACGCTTTCTCCCCGCCGCAGAAGCTCGTGGGCGTCGCTGGCCTGCGGCATGGGCAGCACTTTATAAACGGTGGGTCGTATATCGCCGCTTTCCACCTTCGGCCAAATATCCCAAACCAGGTTTGCCAGAATCTGCGCCTTGATCTCCGGCGGTTTGCTGCGCAGCGTGCTGCCGATGAGCCGGATGTTTTTCATATACATGGTGCGCATATTCACGCTGGACAGGTCTCCCGCCAGCGTGGCTATCATGATCCAGCGGCAGCCGTAGGCGACATGGGAAAAGCACTCCCCCACCTGTTCGCCGCCCAGACAGTCGATGGCCAGGTTCAGCGGACGCCCGGCTTCCTCCTCACGCCTGAGCACATCCACGATGCTTTGAGCTGAGGTATCCACCACCACGTCGGCCCCCAGATGGGAGATCGATTCCGCCTTTTCCCGGTCCAGCACCGTTGTGATCACCCGCAGACCGAACGCCTTGGCCATGGGAATGATCACACTGGCGAGGCCGCTGGCGCCCGCGTGCATAAGAAGGGTTTGCCCCGCTTTGGCCCCGCCCTCGATAAAGAGATTGAGATACGCGGTGGCGAAAGCCTCGGGCAGGGCGGCCGCCTCCGTCATGCCGAGCCCCGCTGGAACCGGCATCAGCATGGAGGAGGGGACCGCCGCATACTCGGCATATCCGCCTCCGCCCAACAAAGCACAGACCCTGTCGCCTATTTTCCATCGGCCGTCCCGGGCCGCTGTTTCCGACAATTCCCGAATGACGCCGGAAATCTCCAGCCCCGGCCATTCCGGGCAACCGGGAGGAGGCGGATAATTCCCGTCCACCTGCATCAGATCCGCCCGGTTTACCGCGGCGGCCTGCACTTCGACCAGAACCTCCCCCTCCGCCAGACGCGGATTGGGGACATCCTCCCAGACCAATTCATGATTACGAATCAAAACCGCTTTCATATGTCATCACCCATTTGTTTTGATATACCGGCGTCCCGGTCATTTCCAGCGAAACACCACGCCGACCGGAAACGCCTTATTTTCCGCCAGCCGGCGATACACCTGCGGGGCGTCCTCCGGCGAATCGATTTCAGAGAGAATTTTCGACATGTCCAGCCGGCCTCCGGCTGTCATATCCATCAGCGCCTCGATATCGTCCCGATGTGTCCAGTGATGGGGATAGGACTCGACGGAGGGCCGCGCGTTGGTATGCGCGCCGATGATCTCCACGCCCGGACGGTGCACCTTTTGATAATAATCAATGGGAGTGTCCGAGACCCTGGTGCAGCCCAGCAGCGACACGCGCCCCATGGGGGCGATCACCTCCAGCGCCTGCTTCAGCGCCACCGACAAGCCTGTCACCTCTACAATGGCGTTTACGCCTTTTCCGCCCCGGGTGACAGCCTTTACCCGGCTGACAAAGTCCTTGTCGGTGGGATCAAATGCGGCGTCCGCCCCCAGCTCCAGGGCCAGTCTCCGGCGTTCCTCCGACAGATCCGCTGCAATCACCGGGACAGCGCCGGCCGCACGGCAGAGCTGCACCGCCAAGGCGCCCAGCAGTCCCATACCGAACACCATGGCCGATTCTCCGAATTCCAGCCTGGTTTTTCGTAGGCCGGCAGCCGAAAAAGCGGCAATGAACAGAAACACCGCGTGCTCTGACGGGATGCTGTCATCCCGTATTTTCACCACCTGATTGGCCGGAAGCAGATTGTACTGGGAATGCTGCGACCAATAGCCGATCACCCGGTCGCCGGGCGCCACATGCCGCACGCCGCTCCCTATTTCCTTCACGGTTCCCACGCAGCTGTAGCCAAAAACCTTGGGAAAACTCCCTCCGTCCAGCTCATCCGCCTGATTGGGCATGCGCATAAGCCCCGCCCGCTCGGTTCCGGCGCTGACAGCGGTATAGGCCGTCTCGATCAGTACCTCCTGCTCGGCGGGATGATCTCTCATATCGCAGGACAGCAGCTCGGCTTTTCCCACGTCGGTAAACACAATCTTATTCGTTTTCATCGTATGACCACTTTCCTTTTTTAGGCTGCTGAAAGTTTTGGGTCTGCCAAGCAGGGTCCCGGCTCGGTTAGGCGCTACAGCCTATCGTCCGTCTCCTACTTCCCGGACTGTCACTCGGCGGCCATGCCGCAGGCCGCCAGCACCGCCTTCTGCACCGCCAGTTCATATGCGTAGGAAAACGGGTTTTCCTTGTTTCCCTGCACCATTTCGGCAAAATCCAGCAGCATGGTGTCGTAACGGCCGGCATCACAGGTCACCTCCGGATATGCGGTGGTCGTCGTTCTGCCGCTTACCGAAAGGGTCATGACCGGGTTGGGACTGTTCCCTGTACGTTCCAGCGGCTTGATTTCCACCGTCCCCTTGGAACCGCATACCACCAGCTGCCGGCGGCAGAAGCCGCCGACCTCCGTGGATGTGGCCCGGGTGGTGGAGACGCCGTTCTTATACAGGAATACGGCAAAGCCGTGATCAACGGCGTCGGTATGATCCAAGCCGGTTTTGCGGTTAAAGGGTAGGATGCTTTCCGGCTGCCCCGCCATCAGGAGTATCAGATCCACCATATGGCATCCCAGATAAAACATGTTCCCGGCGGGAAAATCCTTCATCCACATCCGTTTTTCCGGGGTATGCCAGCTGTCCATGATGGCGTCCACCTGATAAATTTCCCCCAGAGTCCCATCCCGTACCAGCTCCAGGCACCGCATGACGGCGGGATTGTAGCGGTACATATAGGCCATCTGAACCGTCCGGTTTTTCCTCTGCGCGTTGTCAAGCAGCTGCTTGAATTCGCCGATATCGACGCCGGCCGGCTTATCCACATGGACGTGCAGCCCCTGATCCACGCACCGTCTGGCCGTTTCGATCAGTTTGAGCTCTTCGGTTTCGACCAGTACGGCGTCGAGTCCGGGCGTATGGAGCAATTCCTCCGTGCTGAGCACGGGAAGGCCCTGGTAGCAGCTCTTCCCGCCGTGCTGTTTCAAATGGGAGGGATTGTCCTCCGCCACCCCTACCATTTCAAAGATTTCCGGATGACAGCGGATCCCCAGCATTTTTCCTTCGGCATGGTCATGAGCCATGCCGATCTGACCGATGCGTATCATGATATCGTTCCCCCTATCGTATTGCTGCCACTTATCCCACGACGCCCGAGCGCTCCACCGATTCCACGAAGAAACGCTGCATCACCAAAAACAGCAAAACCAGCGGCGCAATGGTCAGAAGCAGCGCGACCGACCGATGAAGCTGCGCCACAGCCGGATCCAGCGTATCGACAAAGTTGGAGGCGATCATCTGGGTCTGCATGGTCAGGTTCTGGAAAGTCCGGTTATACAGATTGGTAAAGAACACGTCGTTCCACTGCCAGACAAAGCTGAACAGCGCGACCGTCACCAGCACCGTGGTGGCGCCGGGGAGCATGATGGTAAAGAAAATCCGGAAATGACCGGCTCCGTCCACCATGGCCGCTTCCTCGGTTTCCCGCGGCATGGAGCGGAAAAACTGCCGGAACATATAGATAAACAGGCCGCTGCGGATCCCGGTTCCGGTGGCGGACATGAGCATGATGGGCCACTGGCTGTCGAGCAGATTGATCCCTTTGCCGTTTATCAGGTGCAGGATATGCGCCACATCGAAGTCGTAAAACTGCATGTAGGACGCCATCATGGTCAGCTGCGGCGGGATGATCAGCATCACGATCACCGCGCCGAACAAAATCCGATGGAACGGAAACCGATATCGGGCAAACGCATAGCCGGCCGTGACGCAGGAGAACAGCTGAAGCAGCGTCGCTAGCGTGGAACTCCACAGGCTGTTTAGAAAGGAAGGGACGTAATCCATCCACTCGATGGTGTATGCATAATTCTCCAGTGTAAAATGCTTGGGCAGCCATAAAACGGAGGCGTCATACAGGTCGCGGCGCTCCATAAAGGACTGGGAGATGATTTTGAGCAGCGGATACAAAACCACAAAAGAGAAGCCGATGATAAACACAGCGCGGACAAGAGCCCACAGCCATTTGCGCCCTTTTCGCACAGCGCTGCGGGTCCGCCTGGCGGCGGGTGCAGCCGCGTTCATGCTATGGAGCCGGAGATTAAGCTGCATATACGTTACCCTCCTACGACTGATACACGACGCGCTTTGAAAGGAAATAGACCACGACCCCAACGATGGCCGCCAGCACCAGACAGTACAGCCACATCATGGCGCCCGCCAATCCCAAATCGAAAATCTTGAAAGATACATTCCAGGCGTAATTCATCGTCACGTTGGTGGACATGGTGAAGTTGTCGATGAGAGAATACACCACATTGATAATCATCACTGGGGATACCAGCGGGAACGTAATCTTCCAGAACGAGGTCCAGCCGTTGGCCCCCTCCACATAAGCCGCCTCATACAGCGACGAACTGATCGAGTTCAGGCCTGCCAGAAAAACAAAAATCTGGATGCTGGACATGGAGATTACGCTGTATATCCGGTCCACGGGCCCCGTGATATAGTCGGTCAGGCTGGGAGGAATGCCGATGTCGTTGAGCATGGTCACAATGTTCATGCTCTTTAAAAATCCCAGGGAATTCACACCCTCTTCCATCGCGCCCTGAACCGCCGCATCGCTGGAAAACTGTCCGTTGACGCTTAAAAACAGGCCTGTACCCAGAATGACCGGCAGAAAAAAGATGGCCTTTACAATAAAATTCCCGTGAAATTTTTGGTGAAGCAGCACCGCCACAAAGAAGGAAAACACCAGACAAACCGGGACGTTCACCGCCAGATCCAGAAGGGACTGGGAGGCGTACCGGATGAAATTCTCATCCCGGGTCAGGGCGGTGACAAAATTATCGAAGCCCACCCCCTGGGTTGAAAAGCCGCCGCCCGGCAAAAAGGTGACCTTTTGAAAACTGATCACCACCGCGCGTATCAGCGGGGTGCAGAAAAATAGGAGGAACCCGATCAGCCAGGGGATGAGAAAGACCAGGCCGAACATATTGCGCTTTCTGACCAATTTGTCGGCACCAAAAGGGTTCCGCATCAGAATCCACCTCCCGTTTCTTGTAAAACAGCGTCCTTAGCCGGTATGGATACGCCCTGCCACTCCACAGTCTCGGCATGGTAATTCACATACAACCGGTATCCATTGTCATAGGTCACAGCATACAGTTGTTCCGCCAGCTTTTCGTGACGTATCATCGCGGCGGTGCGGACCGGCTCCAGCAGTCCATTGACGTAGGCGTAGCTTTCCGCCGCCTCCTTCGCGTGCTGACCGAAGTCGGCGGCGCGAAGCCAGTGATATTCCCCGAACCGCAGCTCATCGCCGCTCCGATAGATAAACTTGAATTTGGGACAGGCGCCGTATTCCACCTGCTTGAGCAGGCTTTCCCGAAAATCGGCGGCTGTATTGAGATCTCCCATCGCATAGTCTGCCGCTCCATGAAACACCATCTGATAAAACGGGACCGATTCGCTCGTCAGCAGATAACGGCTGGAAGAGGCGGGGACGTCGCTGAACATCCGGGAGAGGGGGGCGGACAGGTTATGAGGAGCGCGGAGCAAAATATCCCCCGCTCCCTCCGCCGCCATCCGGATAATCTCCCGGGACTGTACCAATGCGTTCTGCCGCAGGGCTTCCTGGTTATTGTTATAATCGCTGTACACGCTTCCCGCCAGATCCCCGATACAGAGTCCTCCGGCATCGAGACGGCTGAAAGACGACAAAAACTGTCCCATAAGGGCTTTCTGGAACCCCGGCGACACCAGAGGCCGGAACGTCTCTTCATCCTCCGGCAGACCCGTTACCAAATCGTACGTCTCCAGCATGCTTTTTTTCTGTCCCAGCGTGAGAGCGCCATACCGGCCGCGTTTGAGCAGACTGTCGTCGGGAGACATGGTATTGAGCAAAACTTCGGGATACAGGCGCACTTTCCCCTGGCTTTCCGCCGCATACGCCGTCAAAGCGCCAAAGCCCTTCGCTCCGCCCAATTCCCGCATCAGCGCCGCTTTCTCGGCCAGCGGCTGCTCCATGCCGCCCTCCATCCAGCCGCTGAGTATCAGCGCCACCGTATCGACGCCCAGCTCGGACAGACGCTTCAGCATGGCGACGTTGTCCTCATAGGCGGTCAGCGGCACGTAGGCGTCATGAAGGAAACCGGCGGTGGATACCTCAGTGCTCACCGCTCCCACGGTTTCTATAAACAAAGGCAGGCTGCCGGACTCCTCCGGCATAGTCGTCAAGCCACCGTAGCGATGCAGGTATTGGCGATAGACCGTCGCCATGCCGGAATAATCACTTTTCTCCGGCCCCAAAAACACATACCGGACGTCCGTACAGCCGGTATAGCGGCTTTCAGTGGAAATCCAAAAAGTGGATCGATCCGATGCGCTCAGCCCGATATTTTCCGCCGCATTGATTTCAAAACAGGCGGCAACGGTGGCGAAGTTGTCCAAATATCCGACACCGGTGGCTTCAATAAAGGCCGAGGCCTCGTTATCCTCAATCACGGCCAGTACGCCGCCCGTCGTTCGGTTGATGCCGAATACCGGAAGCAAAATGCTCTCCTGCCGGTTGCTTCCCTGGGACAAGCTGGATATGGCTTCGTCCTGTCCGTATACGCGCTGCCTGTACAGCCCCACGTTTCCTTTTACCGGTTTCGTATCCACCAGCGCGCCCGAACCGTCGGGAAGCAGCAGATACCCCTCTTGTCCAGCGGAAAGAGCCCCGAAATATTTCAGGATATTCAGCGAGGTGATGTACTCATTTTTCGGAATCCGCATATGCTCCGAATCAATGCGCACCAGCAGGGAATCGTCCTCCAGCCGATACTCCAGCTGAAATTCGAACCCTCCGGGCTCCTCTTCCACATCTCCCACGCCGGCGGCCGCATGATCCGATGCAAGCTCGGCTTCCGTATAGCCGATGCTGTCCAGGGCCTCCTTAAGCTTTTCCGTCATGTCCCCCGTCAGGTTGGTTTCCTTGAGGCTCCATATATCGGTGTCGGCATCGTAGACATAGCGTCTGCTCAGCCGGCTCCTGCCGGTATCGTCCATCCTCTCGGAAAGCGCCGCATACCGCTCGCCAGTCAGCTTTCGCGGTATCCCGGTCAGATCGGGGCCGGTGTTGCCGAACACATAGGTGACCGTCAGCCTATCCCCGGCGGCGGCGAACTTTACCTGACGTTTCATCAGCGAGTCGCTGTAGGAGGTGTAATGTCGGA
>CABQAA010000092.1 GCA_902461995.1 uncultured Oscillospiraceae bacterium
GAGGCAGATCTGGTGGCAGGGCTTCTCTCCCCACTGAAAGAAAATCTCACCCACCCATTTCAGCTCGCCGACTGCAATCTCCGCGCCGATTTCCTCCAGAAATTCACGTTTCAGGGTTTCTTCGTTCGTCTCACCAAAGGCGACGTGTCCCCCCGGAAACGCAAAGCTGTCCTCGTCTGCGGGTTTTTGGAGGAGAACCCGGCCGCCGTGCAAGCAGATCCCGGCTACCCGGTAGGAAAACACGGATCCTTCTGTTTGGAATAGGATGTCCTCCATCGCTTTCCCTCCCTGCATTAAAGCGGACGGTTCGGGAACGGACCCCGAACCATCCGCCAGCCATCCTCGTTACGCTTTGTGCCACTTGACGCCCTGCGGCGTATCTTCGAGCACAATCTGTCTCGCCTTCAGCTCATCCCGGATCCGGTCGGCCTCGGCCCAATTTTTATTTTGGCGCGCTTCGGCCCTGGCTGCAATGAGAGCTTCGATTTCGGCGTCAAGATTCTCCTCTTTCCGGCTGTACAGCAGCCCGAGCACGCCGCACAGCTCGTCGAAAAGCGTCCGCGCAGCGGCGCAGGTAGCCTTGGTCGGGCTGCCCGATCCCACCAGGATGTTGATGTCCTTGGTCAGTTCAAACAGGGCGGCGATAGCGTCGGCGGTGTTGAGATCGTCGTCCATTGCGGCGATGAACTGCTCCCGCCGTTCCTCGCATTTCGCGGCGAACGCGGCGTCCGCCTCGCCCTCGAGCGCGGCCGCTTCCGCGTCGGCGAGGGTGCCCCGGCAATTGTAGAGGCGGTCGAGCGCCGACTTGCCCTGCCCGATGATCTCGGCGTTGTAGTTGATCGGGCTGCGATAGGAGGAAGAGATCAGGAAAAACCGGATCGGCTCATATCCCATCTGCTCCGCCACATCCCGGACGGTGAAGAAATTGCCGAGGGATTTGGACATCTTCTTATTGTCGACGTTGATATAGCCGTTGTGCATCCAATACCGGGCAAAGGTCACGCCGTTGCAGCATTCACTCTGCGCCACTTCGTTTTCGTGGTGGGGGAAGATCAAATCCTGGCCGCCACAGTGGATATCGATGGTTTGACCGAGATAGCGTCTCGCCATGGCGGAGCACTCGATATGCCAGCCCGGCCGCCCTTCGCCCCAGGGGGAGGACCAAGCGGGTTCGCCCGGCTTCGCCGCTTTCCAGAGCGCGAAATCCAGGGCGTCCTCCTTTTCCTCCCCGATCCCGATACGGGCGCCCGATTCCAAATCGTCGATAGGCTGATGGGAGAGCTTCCCGTAATGCTCGTCTTTCCGGGTGCGGAAATAAACGTCCCCGTTTGCGGCCGGATAGGCGTATCCCTTCTCGACCAGGCCGCCGATCAGGGAGAGAATTTCCTCCATATTGTCCGTCGCCCGGGGATGGACGGTGGCTTCCCGCACGCCGAGTCCCTTTGCATCCTTCCAGAACTCCTCGATGTACCGCTCCGCGATCACATCGTAGGCGACTCCTTCCTCGTTTGCCCGGCGGATGATTTTATCGTCGATATCGGTGAAGTTCTGGACAAAGCGCACGTCGTATCCCCGCCATTCCAGATAACGGCGCAGCACATCGAACACGCACAGCGGCCGGGCGTTGCCGATATGGATGAAATTGTATACCGTGGGGCCGCAGGCATAGATTTTGACGACACCGGGTTCCAGGGTCACGAGCTCTTCCTTCTGACGGGTCATGGTGTTGTAGATTTTCATGGTGCTTCCTCCGTATGCTCCTTGGTTTGATTATCCTCGGCTGCGGCTTCCAGGCGACCAACCTGCTGCCGCAGCACGTCAAGCTGATGTTCCAGCCGGCAAAGTTCCTGCGAGACCGGATCGGGAATATGGATTTGGTCGAGATCCACGATCTTCGCCCCGTTGCGCTTCACCACCCGGGCCGGCACACCCACGGCGGTGGAATGGTCCGGGATGTCCGAGAGCACCACGGCCCCCGCCGCAATACGCACATCGCTGCCGATTTCGATCGGGCCGAGCACCTTGGCACCGGAACCCACCATCACATGGTTGCCGAGAGTTGGGTGCCGCTTTCCCTTATCCTTTCCCGTACCGCCCAGGGTTACTCCCTGATAAATCGTGCAGTCGTCCCCGATGACGGTGGTTTCGCCGATGACCACACCGGTGCCGTGATCGATAAACAGGCGGCGTCCGATGGTGGCGCCGGGATGGATTTCAATGTTGGTGCGGCGCACGCACCGCTGCGAAATCCACCGGGCGAGAAATTTCAGATTGTGACGGTAGCACCAGTTGGCCCGGCGATGGGACCGCACCGCCTTGTATCCGTTGTACAGCAGCATCACTTCGACTGCCGAGCGGGCGGCCGGATCCCGGTCCCGGATGCACGCAATATCCTCTTTCATGCGTTCAAACACGATACCCTTCCTCTCTATAGGCGGCTGAGCCGCCTGGGTTTTCCTTATTAGATTCACAGGAAAAATCGTCGAATCCCCGGGAGTCACGACCCCTTCCATATGGGCCCGGACTTCGCGGACTGAAGCCGTTTTCCGCGGGGAGAAGTCCGGCCGACGACCCGGACAGACCGCTTTAGCGGGACTTTCCCGCTTTTTGCGGCTCGGACAACACACATAGGCGATCCGCCTTTGACCGTGCAGCGTATGGGGGCAACGGCATTCCCGCCGCCTATCCGGCCCCATGAGCCGAAAGCCCTCTTCAGAATGGCCCCCATCTCCAAAAACAAAAACCTCCGACATGGCGCATCGGCCATATCGGAGGTGCAAAGCACGGTTCCACTCCTTGGTTTCACTCAAACGGGCATACGTCGCCCGGCCCGCTAACGGCGGCCAACCGTCCGGAGATACTCAGGCGGCGTGACGCCGACCGTTCCCCCCGGCTGCCGGCGGATGGTTCCGCCGCGGGTGCATTTCGCCGGTCCCCCGCGAAAAACGCTCACAGCCTACGGCGTTTTTTCTCTGGCACGGGTGGTTCCGGCTACTTCTCCCGGTTGCATGTTGCCTATTGCCCGCAGGGCGGGCTCATGACTATTATAAGCCACTTCTGGAAAAAAACCACATTTATTTTTTGTCCGCCTTGTCGCCTGCAAAATATTGCCGTCCCGCCCAGACATACTGGAAGCCCGAGATCAGGGTGAGGACGACCGACACCCAGATGAGGATCTGCGCGATCCGGACCGGCAGAGTGAAGATAAGCGAGGGCAGTCCCGCCCCGGCCAGAAGCCCGGTCTGCCAGGTGGAGAACTCAAGCGCCACGATCATGACGAGAATGGAGACAAACTGCGCGACCGTTTTGGCCTTGCCCCAGATGCTCGCCGCAATTACCACATCCCCCTTGGCGGCCATCAGCCGCACCGATGTCACCATAAACTCCCGGCTGAGGATCAGCATGACTGCGAACACATCCAGCTTCCCGATCGCCAGAAAGGCGAGGAACGCCGCCGTGGTGAGCATTTTATCCGCGATGGGATCCAGGAATTTGCCGAGATTGGTGACAAGCCCCCGGCCCCGGGCGATTTTTCCGTCGAACAGATCGGTCAGCGCAGCCGCGCCGAAGACCAGCCCCGCCGCGATATAGTGGAACGGAAATTCCACCATCATCAGTATGAGAAACACCGGCGCCAGGATGATACGCGCCACAGTCAGACGATTCGGCAGGTTCATGAGAGTACCAGGCCTTTCCTTATAATAATGGGAGGCGGCCATATATCCTATGCGGAAGCCGCTGTGGGCATGCGCGCGGCCGCCCGCTTATACCCGCTCCCCGAGCAGATCCCAATCGAGACAGTCGGTGATGTGCACCCGGATCAGATCCCCGGGAGCCACCCGCGTCTTGGTCGTGAAAAAGACCTTGCCGTCGATATCGGGCGCGTCCGCCGCGCTCCGTCCGAACCAGCATTCCGCGTATTTGTCGAAACTCTCCACCAGCACCTCGAGGGTCTTGCCCACCTGGGCCTGGTTGTACTCGTCTGCAATCCGCTCCTGCGTCTGCATAACGATATCCCGCCGACGGTTCTTCACCTTTTCCGGAATCTGTCCCGGCAGGGACGCCGCGGGTGTCCCCTCCTCGCTTGAAAAGGCGAAACAGCCCAGCCGTTCAAACCGGATATCCTTGATAAAAGCACACAGCTCTTCAAAATCCTCTTCGGTCTCGCCGGGGAAGCCGGTCAAGATCGTGGTGCGCAGCACCACCCCCGGCAGCGCCGCCCGGATCCGGGTAAACAGGGCCGTCAGGCTTGTCCGGTCGCCCGGACGATTCATCGCCCGCAGCACCCGGCCGCTGCAGTGCTGCAGCGGTACGTCGAGATACCGCAGGATTTTCGGCTGCCGCGCCATGACCGCCAGCAGCTCGTCGTCGATGTGCTCCGGATAGCAATAGAGCAGCCGGATCCAACGCAGGCCGTCGATCGCGCAGAGCCGTTCGAGCAGCTCCGGCAGCAGGGACCGGCCCTCCCGATCATATCCGAACATGGTGGTATCCTGCGCCACGAGGACCAATTCCTTGACGCCGTCGGCGGCGAGTTCCTCCGCTTCCCGGACCAGCGCGTCCGTCTCCCGGCTGCGCAGATCGCCGCGGATCAGCGGGATGGCGCAGTAGGCACAGCGGTTGTTGCAGCCATCCGCGATCCGCAGATACGCGAAAAAGGAGGGAGTCGTCAGCAGCCGGGGCCCGTCTAAAACCCATTGGCAGCGGTCGGGGAAACGGGTCATCCGGCCGCCCGAAAGCACGGTCTCCACCGCCTCCGCGATGTCCCCGTTGGCCCCGAGCCCCAGCACGCCGTCGCATTCCGGCAGTTCTTTGACCAGCTCTTCCTGATACCGCTGCGCCAGACAGCCGGTCACCACAATGCCCCGGATCTGTTTTTCTTTCTTTAACTGGGCGAATTCCAAAATATTGTCGATGGACTCCCGTTTTGCGTCCTCGATAAATCCGCAGGTGTTGACCACTACCACATCGGCGAGACCGCTTTCGGCGGTGATCTCATACCCCGCGTCCCGCAGACGGGCGAGCATCAGCTCCGCGTCCATCTGATTTTTGGGGCATCCGAGGGAAACCATGCCCACCCTGCCTTTTCGTGCTGCCATGCATTTTCCGCCTTTCCCGGGTTCCGGTCAATCCTCCTCCGGAAGATCTGCCTCCGCCTGCCGGAACGCACGGCGGATATCGTCGTATGAAAAGCCCTGCCGCGCGAGAGCCGCGGCGGTTCGGCGCCGGTCGTCGGCGTCTTGCAGCCTATTATAGTATTTTTTGCGCAGCATTGCAAGGGCCAGGTCCGCATCCGCGATTCCTGTCCCTTCCACCGCCTCTTCCGCCAGCTCCCGCCCGATTCCCTTTCCGCACAGTTCCTGGACGGCCCGGCGGCGGGGATAGAGGCGGTGCAGCTGATACTCCCGCGCCAGACGCCTGGCGTAGGCCTCGTCGTTCACCAACCCCAATTCCTCCATCCGGCCGGCCACAGCCGCGGCCGCCTCCGTCCTGTCCGACTGATACCGCCCCTTTTCTCGACAGAGGCGGTCGGTGAGTTCCTTTTTCGAATAATCCCGTTTGGAAAGGAGATACAGCGCTTTTTCCCTGGCACGGGTCTGCCGGGACAGTTCCAGCAACGCCTCGAGCTCCTCTTCCGAAAGAGAGGAGCCGGCCTTTAAGGACGACTCCTCCCACACCCGCAGGTCGATCTGAACATCCGGCGCACCGTCAAACGACAGCTGCACCTGATGCCCTCGTATCCGCTGTATATCGGTAATAATCATCATTCGTCCACGACAATGTCGAGCTTGCTTTTGGCGCTCGACGATGTGTACTGCGCGGCGGCCTCAAGTGGAATCTCCACCGGCGCGCGGTCTTCCTTCGGCGCGCGGGCGGCGGCGGTCTGCTTCTGGAATTCCTCGCGCACCAGCGCTTCGATTTCCGCCGCCAGGGCCTTGTTCTCCCGCAGATACTCCTTGAGCTTGTCCCGGCCCTGACACAGGCGGTTGTCCTTATAGGAGAACCAGGATCCCGACTTCTGGATGATCTCAAACCGGACGGCCAGGTCGATCAGTTCGCCCTCCCGGGAAATGCCCTGTCCGTAAATCACGTCGAACTCCGCCTCCTTGAAGGGCGGCGCCACCTTGTTTTTGACCACCCGGACCCGGGTGTGGGATCCGACGGCCTCGCCGCCGTTTTTCAAGGTCTCGGTCCGGCGGACATCCAGGCGGACCGACGCGTAATATTTCAGGGCGTTGCCGCCGGCGGTCACTTCCGGATTGCCGTACACCACCCCCACTTTCAGGCGGAGCTGGTTGATGAAAACGGCGATGCAGTTGGATTTTCCCACCGCGCCCGCGAGCTTCCGCATCGCCTGGGACATCAGCCGGGCCTGCAGCCCGACGTGGCTATCCCCCATTTCGCCCTCGATTTCGGCCCGCGGCACCAGGGCCGCCACCGAGTCGACCACCAGAATGTCGATGGCACCCGAACGGATGAGGGCCTCGGCAATTTCGAGCGCCTGCTCGCCAGTGTCGGGCTGGGACACCAGCAAGGAATCCACGTCCACGCCGAGCGCCTGGGCATAAACCGGGTCGAGTGCGTGCTCGACGTCGATGAACGCGGCCTCGCCGCCCAGCTTCTGTGCTTCGGCAACCGCATGGAGCGCGAGGGTGGTTTTACCCGACGCTTCCGGCCCATAGATTTCCACGATCCGACCGCGGGGCAAGCCGCCGATGCCGAGCGCGGCGTCGAGCGTCATGGAGCCGGTGGGGATGCAGTCCACGTTCATCCCCAGATTTTCGCCAAGCCGCATAACGGCGCCTTTTCCATAGTTCTTTTCGATCTGCGCGAGCGCCGCTTCGAGCGCTTTATGTTTGTTGTCCAGCTGGGCGTCTTTCGCCTTGTCGGACGCCTTTTTCTTATCTTCAGCCATAATCCGGTGCCTCACTTTCCACGTCTGCCGGCCGGTTTCGGCCGGTTTACTGCGTCTCATATTCCTGATTATAGACGATGCGGTTCGGAAAAGCAAGGGGATTTCACAAGATTTCAAACATTTGTTCGAATTTGAGAAAATCTCTCACCATATTCCCGCCGCCGCATAGAATGAGCATGTACGGTCCCGCGATACGATCCGCATGATCCATCACAAAAGGAGGCCATTCACTTGAAATCAAAATTCTGGAAACGGCTCGGCGGCATGCTGCTGTGCGCCGTCCTGATGACGGTCACCGCCCTGCCCGCTTTTGCCCTTTCTCCGGTCGAAGGACCTCAATACGACGGCATCGACATCAGCCGCTGGCAAGGCGGCGACATCGATTTTGCCGCGGTCAAGGCAGCCGGTTACGGTATCGTGTATATCCGTGCCGGAGGTGGGGGCGACTATACCGATCCCGACTTTGAGCAGAATTATACGAAGGCCAAAGCTGCCGGCATGAAAATCGGCTTTTATTATTACGTGGACGCCGCCACCGCCGCGGATGCCGACGAACAGGCAGCCCACTTTGCTTCCCTGATTAAGGACAAAAAGCCCGACTGCCGCCCCGCCATGGAATTCGTCATGGACGGGCTGGACAGCGCGACGGTCAATGCGCTGGCACTCGCCTTCTTAAAGAAGGCGGAGGAGCTGTCGGGGCTCGCGATGTGTGTGTACGCAAACGCGTATAACGCCGGCCATGTCTACAGCGGCGCCATCACCGCCTATCCGCTGTGGATCGCGGAATACGATGTGGAGAAACCCTCCGCCATCAACACCTGGACCACTTGGGCCGGCTGGCAGTACGACGCGTTCGCCGATGTGCCCGGCGTCGATGGGAACGTGGACCGGGACATCTTCACAAACGGCATCTTCCTGCCCGAACCGCCCGTCTCGTCCGAAGCGCCCGCGTCGTCCGACGCCTCCGCACCCGCGACAGGGCGCGCCGCTCTCCTTTGGATTCCGGCCATCCTCGTGACCGCCGCGTTTGCCGGCGTCTGCCTGGCCC
>CABQAA010000093.1 GCA_902461995.1 uncultured Oscillospiraceae bacterium
CCCGTTCCGCTGCCAGCATCCGTACCAGTGCCGCCGGGGATCCCAGCCCCGCCGCGACGTCTTCCTCTGTCCGCCCCTCTTCTCTTCCGGAATCGAAAAAGCCCGCGTATTCGTCCAGGATATCCGCTGTTTCCCCCGGCGTGAAGCGTTCCTCCAATCCGGTGCGCAGTTCCTCCAGATATTCCGCTTTCGTCATCGGAACCCCTCCTACTGTTTCAAGATTAGTAGATGAGTTCAGTATACACCACTACTGTTCAAAACACAATAGCAAATTTAAAAATGAAACGTCCGCAGATGCGGGCGTTTCATCGGGTTATGGTTTAGTATTCCTTCCGTTCCAGGATCCGGACCGAGATTGAAAAGGACAGGATCAGGCCGACGATCAGGATCGCCCCGATCAGCCAGGGCAAGCTGGACAGGAAGGCCGGCGGCAGTGCGGGCAGGCCCTCTTCATGAATCAGGCTCGTCACCGCCCCGACGACGAAAATCGGCACGCAACAGACCAGAATGAGCACCATCCGGCTTTTGGTGCTGCCGAAACGATACAGAATCGGAAACAGCACCGCCATAAACACCAGCACCATGCCGAACCCTACGGCGAGATTGGCGAACTGGCCGCTCCAGTCCGGAACGGCGCCGCGGCCCTTAATGACCTGTGTCACAAAGCCCACCACGACAATCCCGAGTGTTCCGAGTATCCAGATGGCGAGAGCCGCCAGATACCGCGCGAGCACCACCTGACGCTTCGGGACCGGGGAAGCGGCTACCAGCTTATCATAGGAGACCTGCTCGTCATAGGTAAAGCAGTTCATGGAAAGCATGAACATCATCAGGGAGATAAAGGACAGGGCGAATGAGGTATTGTCCATCAATCCGATGAACACGACGCCGAACAGCAGGATATACACCACCATCAGCCGCAGCTGCTGCGCGGCCAGCATCATATCCTTATAAAATAGGCCTTTCATTCAAACCGCTCCTTTCGCCGACTTTTCTTCTCCGTCGGGATGACGGCGGGTGAAAAACAGCATGATCTGCTCGATATCCGGACGCTCGCTCGCGAGTTCCGGATGGCGGCTGGCCATATCCCGGCGGCAAAGAGCCTCGAACCCGAATCGGTTTTCCCGCACTCCCACCAGTTCCCGCCGGTCCAGCGTCCGGAGCTGGTCCGCGCTGCCTTTGATCAGGGCATATCCGTCCCGCAGTACATCCTTTTCCTCATGGAAGCGCACCTTCCCGTGGTCGATCAGGGCGATGGTGTCCGCGATTTTATCCAGATCGCTCGTGATGTGAGAGGAGAGGATAATGGAATGGTCTTCCTCCTGCAGGAATTCGAGGAACATATCGAGGATTTCATCCCGCACCAGGGGATCCAGCCCTCCGGTCGGTTCGTCGAGCAGCAACAGACGGGGCCGGTGACACATTGCGGCGGCGATGGCGAGCTTCATTTTCATTCCCCGGGAAAATTCTTTGACCCGCTTGCTCGGGGGCAGCTCAAACTTGTGCAGATACCGCTGATACAGCTCGTCGTCCCATTTGGCATACCAGGACCGCATGGATTTTCCGATCTGGGCGGGGGTGAGCAGATCGTGGAAACAGGGCTCATCGAAGACAACGCCGATGTCCTGTTTGATCGCGGTGTCCTCCCGCTGGTTATCCATGCCCATGACCTGAATCGTCCCCCCATCCCGCTGAATGAGGTTGAGGATCAATTTGAGGGTGGTGGATTTGCCCGCGCCGTTGGCGCCGACCAGTCCCATGACGGTCCCGGTCTCCACCCGCAGTTCCGGGATGTCGAGTTCAAAGTCCCCATATCGTTTTTTCAGCCCGCTGATCGCGAGTACATCGCTCATGGCGTTTCCTCCTGTTCCAATGCTGACTCTGCGGGACCAGCCTCATCATAAAGCAGGCCGGCAATTTCCAGCATCTCGTCCCGTGACACGCCGCCCATCCGGGCGGCGGAAACTGCGGCACCGAGCTGCTCTTCCATCCTGCGGCGGTGTTCTTCCCGCAGCAGTTCCCAATTGGCCGCCGCGACAAAACTGCCGCGCCCGGGAACCGTGACGACAAAGCCCTCCCGCTCCAATTCTTCGTAAGCGCGCTTGGTGGTAATCAGGCTGATGCGCAGCTCCTTCGCGAGCAGCCGCATGGAGGGGAGCGCTACTCCCTCCGACAGCTCTCCCGTCAGAATGGCGTGCTTGATCTGGGTGACAATTTGCTCGTAAATCGGGCTGTTTCCCTCATTGCGTATGATGATATTCACCCACGTATCCTCCATTTCGTGCTTACTGTGTATATAGTATATATACAGTAAGTTCGTTTGTCAATAGGGACTCTAAAGAAATCCGGCCCGCTTTCGCGGACCGGAAAATGCTTTGTATTATACGGTCTTATCTTCGGCGAGCCAGTCACGGCTGCGTTCCACCGCCCGGTGCCAGCGGGAAAGGAATGCCGTCCGCTTCTCCTCCGGCATAGAGGGATCGAAGCGCCGTTCGAGCGCCCAGGCGTTCCGCAGCTCCTCGGTGCCGGTCCACATCCCAACCGCCAGCCCGGCCAGCAGGGCCGCGCCCAGGGCCGTGGTTTCCCGGACGGACGGGCACAAAACCGGACAATCCAGCATGTCGGCCTGAAACTGCATGAGAAACCGGTTGGCCGACGCGCCGCCGTCCACTTTCAGGGCCGTCACCGTCAGCCCGGTATCGGCCGCGAGGGCGTCCATCAAATCCCGGGACTGATAGGCGATGGATTCGAGCGCCGCCCGGATGATATGGCTGCGCCCCGCGCCTCTGGTCAGGCCGAAAATGCTGCCCCTGGCATACATATCCCAATACGGCGCACCCAGTCCGGTGAAGGCGGGTACCACGACCACACCGCCGCTGTCCGGCACCTGGGTGGCGAAAAACTCGCTGTCCGCCGCTTTCTCAATGAGGCTCAACTCGTCCCGCAGCCACTGAACCACGGCGCCGCCCACAAACACGCTGCCCTCCATCACGTATCCAGGCCGGGCATCGGCTCCGGCCGCGAGGGTCGTGATGAGTCCGTGGCGGCTCAGGCAGAATTCCTCTCCCAGATGCATCAGCAGAAAGCACCCGGTCCCGTAGGTGTTCTTGACCTCACCCTTGTCAAAACAGGCCTGGCCGAACAGCGCCGCCTGCTGGTCCCCCGCGGCGGCGGCAATCGGGATCTCGCTTCCCTCCACCACCGTGGTCCCGAACACGTGGGAAGATGGATATACTTTTGGTAACATGCATTTCGGTATATCCAATTCGTATAGAATGTTCTCGTCCCATTCCAGAGTCCGGATGTTGAAGAGCATGGTACGGGAGGCGTTGGTGTAGTCGGTTGCGTGGACCTTTCCCCCGGTCAGGCGCCAGATCAACCAGGTGTCCACCGTCCCGAAAAGCAGTTCCCCGCGTTTTGCCCGTTCCCTGGCGCCCGGTATGTTGTCGAGCAACCATTTCACCTTGGTGGCGGAGAAATACGCGTCGATGAGGAGGCCCGTATTCTCCCGCACGTACTTTTCGCATCCGTCCTCTTTCATTTTCTCGCACTGGGGAGCGGTCCGGCGGCACTGCCACACGATCGCGTTGTGAATCGGGCGTCCGGTTGTCTTGTCCCACACGATGGTGGTTTCCCGTTGGTTGGTGATGCCGATGGCGGCCACGTCGGCGGCGGATATCCCCGTCTCCCGCAGGACTCTTCCGAGCACCTCCCACTGGGAGCCGTAAATTTCCTCGGCGTCGTGCTCGACCCATCCCGCCTGGGGATAGATTTGGGTAAATTCCTTTTGCGCGCAGCCCACCACCCGCTGCTGCCGGTCGAACAGGATGGCGCGGGAGCTGGTGGTGCCCTGATCGAGGGCGAGGATGTATGGCTTCATCCGAAATCAGATCCTTTCCTAGCCTTGCCTGTTTTCTATGTATTTGCAAACCACGGGAATCCGTCCATCGGGTTGGATGAGCGCCCCTTAGGAGGCTGACGGACAGATTTTCACGGCTCCCGTCATGCGGATACCGTGTCCAAAAAATCCTCCGTGTATGCAT
This sequence comes from uncultured Oscillospiraceae bacterium, assembly GCA_902461995.1. Classification (GTDB taxonomy): domain Bacteria; phylum Bacillota; class Clostridia; order Oscillospirales; family Acutalibacteraceae; genus UMGS1623. Next base: position 4,044 of record CABQAA010000093.1, read on the forward strand.
TCGCCTCCGCTGGTTTTCTGTCCGTTTTCGTCCACGACATCCCATATTTCAGGCATGTCTCCGCCTCCCGACATGTCCGCCAGGCAAGCGGTCTGCACAGCGAGCGCCGGCGGGGATTTATAAAAACCAGATGGCCGGGTCGGTCGAGGAAATGGCCGCGGCCCCCGCGTCCAGCGCCGCCAGCACATCCTCCTTGTCGTGAATCAGCCCCCCGGCGATCACCGGCACCGGACTGAAAGACGTGATCTGCCGGAGGACCTTCGGCATCGCGCCGGGCAGGATTTCCACCACGTCCGGCCGAAATTGGCGCTGCTCGGGCTGCAGCAGGCGGTGGACATTGTGCAGGGCAAGGGAATCGATCAGAAAAAAACGCTGGACGGTGGACAGTCCGACCTCCCTGGCCCTTCGGATCAAGGAAGGCTTGGTAGAGATGATGCCCACCGCGTTGGTGTTTTTCTTTACGAAATCGGCGGCCACCTCCCGTCCCCCAAGCCCGTCCACCAGATCGGCGTGGATGAACAGGGCCTTGCCCCGCTCCGCCGTCCGGGCTGACAGCGCCCCGATCGAACAGATATCCCCGCAGAGGAGAAAGATCACGCCGCAATCCGAGTCGAGCGCCTTATCCAGACCCTCCGGCTCCTTCACCGCGGCGATGATGGGATTGCCCGCCAGACTGTCTGCAAATGAAAACGCCGTTTGTCCCATCGTTTGCCCCTCTTTTTTCGTTTTCTACAAAAGGAACGGCACTGCCCACCGCTTTTGCATCAGTATAGCACAAACCCCGCCGATCAGCAAGAAGCGCGGCCGAAACCGTGTCCGGCGGACACGCGGTTGTCGATGCTGCAGGGATAGGACTGGCTGCACTCCTTCTCCGGAGGGCCAAGAGGCGTTACGGTTTCGTTTAGATGGCTGGCATCCCCATCCGCCCGTTTCTCCGAAGACAGGAATCGGCGTTTCCTGTCTTTGGAGCAGGCGTCAGGGAAGGTTCCGGATATGGAGGGGCAATCATGCCTCTATTTTTCTTGTATTTTGTATAGGGGAATAGTATAATGGGAAACGTATCCATGTGTAGTGGGAAAGGCAGGATGAGCATGAGCGAAACCGCATTCATTCCGGTATTACTGGGCAGCGACGTCAATGTCTACGGCATGGCCCGCTCCTTCCACGAGGCGTATGGGATTCCGTCCGTGGCCATAGCCAAAGGCCATCTCGGCGCCACCTCGAACAGCCGCATTGTCACCATCGCCGTGACCGAACCCCGGCTGGAAGAGGATGAGGTGTTCGTCGATACACTCCAAAAATTCGCCGCCCGGTATGACAAAAACATCCCGCTGCTGCTCGTCCCCTGTGGCGACAATTATGTGAAGCTTCTCGCCCGCCATCAGGACAAGCTGCGGCCCTATTACCGTTTCGCCGTGAGCGATGCCGCCCTGCTCGAACGGCTGAGCATGAAAGAGACGTTTTACGAGGTATGCACGGAGCACGGGTTTCTATTTCCCAAAACCGACACCTGTACGCCGGAAAATTACAAGGGCTACCGTCCGCCGTTCGACTTCCCCGTGGTCGTTAAACCGTCGAACAGCGTCGCCTACTGGAACTGCCGGTTCCCCCATAAAAAAAAGGTGTTTGTCGCTTACAGCGAGGGGGAATTCGACGCTATCCTCACCGCCATCTATTCGTCCACCTATCAGGATCACCTGATTATTCAGGAGTTTATCCCCGGGGACGACAGCCACATGCGGGTGATGAACGTCTACTGCGACACCGACGGCAAGGTGCGCCTGACCGCGCTCGGACAAGCTCTGCTCGAGGAGCATTCGCCCGAAGGGATCGGCAGCTACGCCGCGATCCTCTCCATCACCGACGAAACTTTGACCAAACAGATGACCGGCTTTCTGGAGGCCATCGGCTATGTCGGATTTGCCAATTTCGATATGAAATACGACAGCCGGGACGGTACGTACAAAATCTTCGAGATGAATCCCCGGCAGGGCCGGAGCAGCTATTTTTCCACCGCCGCCGGGGGTAACCTGGCCCGCGTCCTCGCGGAGGATGTGATCTTCGGTCGAGATGCCGGCCTGACGGTCGCGGACAAGGAGGTCCTCTGGACCATCCTGCCGAATCGGATTATCTTCCAGTACGTGGCCGATGAAACCCTCCGCGCCGCCGCCCGCCGCCTGATACGGGAAAAGCGGGTCTGCCGCTCCCTCGATTATAAGCCGGACCGGAGCATCAAGCGGATGTGGTATTTTTGTAAAAACCAAATGAGTTATTACAAAAAGTATAAAAAATACTTCGGAAACAAAGGACTGTACGGATGAAGAGCTTAGGCGTAATCGGCGGACTGGGGCCTCTGGCCTCCGCCTATTTTCTGGAATTGCTCATCGATATGACGGATGCCAAAACCGATCAGGAGCATTTGGACGTGATCCTGTTCGACCGGCCCGCCGTGCCCGACCGGACGGCCTATCTTCTTGGAAAAGGGGAAAGCCCTCTGCCCCTTATGCAGGAGACGGCCCGTACCCTCGAACGCCTCGGTGCCGCCTGCCTCGCCATCCCCTGCGTCACCTCCCACGCTTTGTATGGGGAACTGTCGGGGGCGGTGGGGATCCCGATTCTCCACATGGTGGAGGAAACCGCCGCCTATCTGGAGGAGGCCGGGATCCGGAAGGCCGGAATTCTCGCCACCGACGGCACGGTGCGCACCCGTTTGTTCCAGGACGCGCTGGCCCGCCGCGGCATCGCCTTCGAAGTGCCGGACGACGCGGGACAGCGCTGCGTGATGGAGCTGATTTACGGACAGGTCAAGGCCGGGAAACCCGCCGATCCCGTCCTGTTTCAAAAGACCGCCCGTCCCCTGCAGGAAAACGGCTGTGAATGTGTCCTGCTCGGCTGTACCGAGCTGTCCCTCCTCAAACGGGACCACGCTCTCGGCGGCGGGGTGCTCGCCGGATTGGGAATTCTCGACGCCCTCGAGGTGCTCGCCGCAGCCGCTCTGCGGGAGTGCGGCGCCCCCCGCAAGACGGCCTTCGCCGATCTGCTGCATCCTCGTCCGCCCCGGCGGGTCTGATACCGCCGGGCGATTTTCTTTTGGGAAAGGAGAGCTGCCCATGTGCGGCTTTGCTGGATTCATTATGAAGGGAGATGCACCGGCCTATAATCCGGAGCGCGTCATCCGCGGCATGGCCGACCGCATCGTCCACCGCGGCCCCGACCAGGACGATTATTATGTGGACGGCCGGGTGGCCCTCGGGTTCCGCCGCCTGTCCATCATCGATCTGGAGGGCGGAGCCCAGCCCATCCAGAATGAGGACGGTACCAAAGTGCTGGTCTTCAATGGGGAAATCTACAATTACCAGTCCATCCGGGAGGATCTGATTCAAAAAGGGCACGTCTTCCGGACGCGGACCGATTCCGAGGTGCTCCTCCACGGCTACGAGGAATACGGTCCCGCTCTGCTCGACCGCCTGCGGGGCATGTACGCCTTTGTCGTGTGGGACAGCCGGGAGGGCCGTCTCTTCGGCGCGCGGGACATCTTCGGCATAAAGCCGTTTTACTATTACCATCGGGACGGCGTGTTTCTCTTCGGCTCCGAGATCAAATCCTTCCTTGAGCACCCGGATTTTCACAAGGAGCTCAACGAGGAACGGCTGCCCGATTACCTGTGCTACGAGTACATCCCCGACCGGGAAACCATGTTCCGGGATGTCTTCAAGCTCCAGAACGGAGAATATTTCCTTTACGAAGACGGCCGGCTTTCGCTGCATAAATATTACGATGCGGCGGACGCTTTCCACGCGGAGGAAGGCCCGTCCCTGAACGACTGGGAGGACGCCATTACGGCGGCCTTCACCGAATCGGTGGAGATGCATAAAATCAGCGACG
>CABQAA010000094.1 GCA_902461995.1 uncultured Oscillospiraceae bacterium
CCGCCCGCCTCGGTTTCGGGCACCCGCTGCACCCGATGGACGCCGCTTTCGTATTTCAGGCGGCTGTAAGCGCCGGTCCCGGAAACCAAAAAGCTGATTTCCTTACACCCGCCAAGCTCGGTCTCGTTGAGTCCGACCACTTCGGTCCGGTAGCCCCGGACGGCGGCATACATCGTATACATGCGAAAAAGGCTGTTCGCAAAGAGCGCGGATTCCTCTCCCCCGGCGCCCGCCCGGATTTCCATGATCACGCCCCGTTCGTCGTTCGGGTCGCGGGGCAGCAGCAGGAGTTTCAGCTCCTCGGCGACGGCTTCCCGCCGGTCCCGATTTTCCGCGAGCTCCAACTCGGCGAGTTGCCGCATTTCCTCATCCAGGCCGCTTTCGCCGAGCAGATCCCGGGCCTCCCGGATCGCCTGCTCCGTCTTTTTGTAGAGGCGATAGGTCTCCACGATCGGAGTCAGGCTGCCGCTTTCCTGCAAAAGCTGCCGGTATTCCTCGGGATTTCCGGCTACGCCGGGTTCACACAGGCGGTGGGTGAGTTCCTCGAGCCGCCGTTCCACCTGTTCAAGTTGTTCAAACATGGACGTCGTCCTTTCTTACAAAAATGAAGGATCGTTAGAAAGGGCTATCCATGCTCCTCCTGCGGACGTTCGATTTTGCGGATATGCCGCTCAATTTTCAGGCGGGGCACCAGCATTTCATGCCCGCAGCCCTCACATTTGAGCCGAAAATCCATCCCCACCCGCAGCACATCAAAGCGGCGGCTGCCGCAGGGATGAGGCTTTTTCATTTCCAATACATCGCCAACCTGCACATCCATCGCGTGCCGCCTTCTTTCTATTTCTAAACGAGTAGCCGCCAATTTCCCAGACGCAGCCGGACGACGGCGTATGCATGTATGACCAGTCAAATCATGGAGGCGGGGGATTCTTCCGGTATGGTCCTCTTGGCCCCAAAACGGCGCCTGAATCCCCATGCCGGGAGGGGGCGCATCCCCCGCTCAGCGTCTTCATATCCTGAATTTCCCTGCAGGGTTGTGCCTAGTATAGCATATTTTCAGGGCGTCCTGCAAGAGCGCAAAAAGCCGAAAATCGGGGTCCCTGTCAATACAGGGACCCCGTCCATTACCGCCGTTTTTCTCCGGCGTTTCGTTTGGTGATGGGGCGCCGGACGATCAGCGCCCAGAGCGCCTTGCCGTCAAAGGGGATGACGGGATAGAAATAGCTGCGGCCCGAGATGGTTTGGGTGGTGAGCAGAATGACGAACAGCAGCACCACACCGGCCGCAAAACCCCAGAGGTTCCACAGCGCCGTCAGAATGAGAAAGAGCATGCGGAACAGCTTGAAGGCATATCCCAGTTCAAAGCTCGGTTGGGTAAAATTGGCCACGGCTACAAAAGCCATATACAGCATCACTTCGGGCACAAACAGCCCCGCCGTGATCGCAAATTCACCGAGAAGCAGAGCCCCCACCATGCCGAATGCGTTGTTGAGCGCTCCCGGGGTGTTGAGAGACGCCAGTTTAACCCCGTCGATCATCAGTTCAATGGCCAGGAGCTGGATGATGATGGGTACGGTGTTGGGTTCCTTGATCCGGACAAACTCGAGCCAGGGCGGAATCATCTCGGGATTCTGCATGAGCAGATACCAAACCGGGGTTAAAAACAAGGTGAGGAAAAACACAATTCCCCGGACAAAACGCAGATAAGTCCCCACCAGCGGCGGAAAATAAAAATCGTTCGTGTCCTGGATAAAATCAAAAATCGAGGTAGGCAGGATCATGACCGAAGGGGTGTTGTCCACGATCAGCAGAATTTTCCCCTCCGCCACGCTCGCACTGGCGCAGTCCGGCCGCTCGGTATACCGGACCTTGGGAAAGGGATTGTACCACTGGCGGCGGAGCAGGCACTCCGCCAGGCTTTCCTGCCCCATCGTCAGAGATGGGATATCCAGCCCCGTCAGCTTGTCCCGCAGATCCCGCAGCTGTTTGTGATTGACTCGTTTATCCATATAGCAGAGCACCACATCGGTTTTGGAGGTGCTCCCGATTTGCAGGTATTCCATGGTCAGCTGCGGGTCCCGGATCCGCCGCCTGACCAGGGCTGTGTTGAATATCAGGGTTTCCACGAAACCGTCGTGAGCCCCCCGCAACACCTTGTCGTCCTCTGGTTCTTCTACGCCCCGGGCGGGATAAGTCCGCGCATCGATCATCACCGCCCGATCGAGGCCCTCCACTAGAAGCGCCAGGGTACCGGAGAGTACGCCCGTGATGATGGACGGGATATCCGCCGCCTGTGACACTTCCACATAGGTGACAAAATGCCGGGTGAAATCCTCGGCGCTGCGCCGTGCCTCCATATCCTCCGGTTTCAGAGACATGAGGTATTCGAGGATCTTCTCCATCACCTCGTCTTTGGCAAAGCCGTCCACAAAATACAGGGTGGCCTTTTTCCCTCCGACCAGAATTTTTCGCCCTATCAGATCAAAGCTCTCCCCGAGACGCAGCTGCCGTTCCAACGCCGTCGTATCGGATTCATAGTGCCCGGTAAGCGTACGGATATCTTCTCCCATAATGCTCCCGCCTTTCTTGGATTCTACCGCAATCGGGTTTAGTGTATCCCAAAAGCAGGAAATTCACGCACCACGCCCAAATATTTGCCGGAAAGCGTTGTAATTCCGGCGGCTTTTTGCTATGATGGAACAAAGTAAGTTTGAGGAGGCATCTTCCATGGCTGACGAATACACCCCCGACAATGCCCAGAATTCCGAAACTCCCGTCCAACCGGCACCGCCCGCTATGACCCCTCCGGAGGCGCCGCAGCCCCCTGTACCTCCGCAGTATCAGCAGCCGGCCGCTCCGGTTCCTCCGGTGCCGCCCGTCCCCCCGCAGGCACCCTATGTGCAGCCGCAGAATCCGAATCAGTACAACTATTATCAGCAGCAGCAGCCGGGTTACACCCCGCCCTATTATCCCCCGGCCGTCGGTCCGCAGACCGATCCCGCCAAGGGCAAAGCCACGGGTTCGCTGGTTCTGGGACTGATTTCTCTGATCTGCTGCCAGTTTCTGCCCTTGCCGATCATCGGCCTCATTCTGGGCCTGAATGCAAAAAAGATGGGAACTCCCTCCTCCGGCATGGCAACCGCCGGTGTCATTCTCAACATCATCGCGCTGGTCATCTCGGTGATCTCGATTGTGTTTGTGGCATTTAACTTCAACATGCTGATGGAAACATTTGAGGATATCTACGGTTTCTGCCATCCGTTTCTGTAAGTGATTCGGCTTTACCGCCGAGGAGGTCATGCCGATGTATACCGTCGATCCGAACCGCCCTGCCGGTCCAACACCGGTCACCGGTTCGAACGGCCCTTATAATCCTCCGGTGGTCTCCTCCGGACCCGCTTATCCGATCGGAACGCCGCCGGCGTTTCAACCATATGGTCCGGGTGCTTATTACACCCCCGTCCCTTATGCGCCTCCGGTCAACGCAGGACAAGGCAAAGCGGTGGCTTCCCTGGTGCTTGGCATTGTCAGCCTTGTGCTCGGATTCTATCTGGTGGGCTTGCCCTGTGCCATTGTTGGGCTGGTGTTCGGCATTCTGGCCAAACGGCAGCACGCCGGGAGCATGGCGACGGCCGGAATTGTTTTGTGCGCCGTCGGACTCGCGCTTTCCCTGTTTTTGTTATGTTTCATCCTAATTGTTACGATCCTAATGTTTCAGGAGATATCCTCATGGGGGTACACCCATCCATACGATGTGCCATACGACGCCTGCATTTCTCTGATACAACAGCTGCTTTAATAAAAGGCCCGGGTTTATCGAAACCCGGGCCTTTTTCGTGCAGGCAGCCTCCCCGTACTCTTTACAAGATTTCAACTATGGTATCCCCGGTTTTCGTTTCCGGATTAGGACCAATCCTCCCGTTCCGCGATCCGATGTCCGGCCTCCATACACGACGCGCAGAAAGCCTCTCCCTGCACCTCCCAATACTCCTCACCGTCTCGAATCCGATCGCCGCACCCCGAACACAGAACCACCTCGCGTGGGTCGCTGCTGTTCGGACAGCGCGGATCACACGGATAATATCCACAAAAATCACACATGACGTTTCCCTCCGTGCAACGGCCCGCCTCCTGCCGTTTGCTTAATTGAACTCGATAATCTCAATAATGAGATTTCTTTATCAGTATAGAACTTTTGTTCTTATTATGCAAGTAAACCAAAAGAATCATACGGATATGGTAAAATAATTCTCTTTAAAACCCGTGAAATCTATGGATTTTCAGCCGTTTATCCTTCCAAATCCAACAGGAGAGCGAAAGCGGATGGCTTTCGCTCTCCTGTTCCTCATCCCCTTATTCTGCCTTGATAATAAAGGAGAGAGGCAGTCTTTTTGCCTTCTAGGGGGCGTAGTATGGGGATGAAAAGGCGGCCGGACTGGCAAGCGTGTCCGGATCCGTCTCTTCGATTAGACGTTCGATCACAAAGCCCGCATCCGCCAGTTCATTTATATAGGTGCTCAGGCGGTGATTCTGCACCGTCACCGGCTGGCTGCGTTGGATATAGAAAAAGGGTTCGTCCCGGATATACGATCCGGAAAAAACAAGGCGGTCCTCCATCACTTCCAAAAAGAGTATAACACCTGTCTTGCGACGCTGTCCAGCAAAAAAGGCGGCCGGCATAAGCCGACCGCCTGGTATACAACATAATCTTTAGCTGATTTTCAGCTGCAAACGGAACTTATCGGAAATCATGGCAATGAATTCCGAATTGGTGGGCTTGCCCCGGCCATTGTGAATGGTGTAGCCAAAATAGGAATTGAGCACGTCCACATCGCCCCGGTCCCAGGCCACTTCGATGGCGTGCCGGATGGCCCGCTCCACGCGGGAGGACGTGGTGCCGTGTTTTTTCGCGACAGCGGGATACAGCCGTTTGGTCACCGCATTGATGATCTCTTCGTCTTCGATAGCCATGAGAATCGCATCCCGTAAGTACTGATAGCCTTTGATGTGGGCGGGCACTCCGATTTGATGGATGATATCCGTCACCCGGATTTCCAGGCTGCCTCCCGTCGCCGGAACAGAAGCCGTCGGCCGATGGAGGACCTCCATCTTCGCTTTTCCGCAAAGTGTGAGAATCCGTTCCGACATCTCCTCCGTATCAAACGGCTTTAGTATATAGTAATCGGCACCGGCCAGCATGGCCTCTCGTTCCAAATTCGGATTGTCAAAGCTGGACATAATCATGAACTGGGGCGCATGAACCGGATGGCTGGCCCGAATTCCCTTCATCACGCCGATCGCATCCAGATGGGGCATAAAGAAATCCATCATCACCACGTCGGGCTGTATATGGGAAATCGCATCCATGATCTGACGTCCATCTTTCTCCACGGTTTCGACATCCAGACTGTGCGAACGCATCGCTGCCGCGCAGGGCATCCCAAAAGCTTCGCTATTATCCGCCAACAGTACTTTGATTTTCTTCTCCATCTTACAGAAAACCCTCCATTCATTTTTTGCGACGCTCATAGATTACCATATTATGGAAATAAATGCAATAGTTTGGAAAAAATTTTTTTGAGATATGGGGAAAAATATCTGATGTACAGGAAAAACGGGTGGAAACGGGCTTTACGCTTTCCATTTCGCGTTAAAAGCCGTTGTCACCCGTTTTCCCGTTTCCAGCGCAATCAGGCGGCTCCCTGCTCTTCCTCCAAGCTCTGCGCGACGCTATCCGTAGTTTTGAGCATGTTTTCCGCGAAAATAGCAAATCCCTTTGTCGGATCATTGACGAATACATGTGTAACCGCCCCGACAAGCATACCGTCCTGCAGAATAGGTGAACCGCTCATCCCCTGCACGATCCCGCCTGTCTGTTCGAGCAGTTCGGGATCGTTGATGACAATGACCATGTTTCGTGTGGGAGACGAATCGTTATAGCGCACTTGATCAATACGGATCTGATACAGTTTCGGGGTGGTGCCGTGGATGGTCGTGAGTACCTGAGCGTCTCCCGTATGCACCTGCTGCTTCATGGCCACCGGAATCGGCTGTTCATTGACCGGCGCCGTGCTCAGCGCCCCATAAATGCCCGTTTCCCCATTGATTTTCAGACTTCCGAGCGAACCGCTTTCAAATCCGCCCCGCAGCTCTCCCGGCGTTCCGGTGACGCCTTTGACAATGCTATAGATCCGCGCCGGGACGATTTCGCCCGAAGATATCGGCAGGATTTCTCCCGTATCGACGTCACAGACCGCATGGCCCAGCCCGCCGAAGACGTTTGTTTCCGGATCGTAAAACGTCAGGGTTCCGATACCGGCCGAGCTGTCCCGTACCCATAGCCCCGCTTTCCAACGGTTCTCATTGACAGACAAAGCCGGTGTGAAACGAATGTCAAACGAAATGTTATCCCGCCGGATATGGAACGTCATGGTCTTTCCGCCGGATTCCTCGACCAGGCGCGCCACTTGTTCGGTAGTTGTAACAGTTTCGCCTTCAATGGAAACGATCACGTCCCCCGTTTTCATCCCGGCCGAGCGGGCGGGATTGAACGGGCCGGCAGCGGTATCCACATCCGACATCGACACCACCAGCACCCCGTCCGTATACATCTTAATCCCAAACGGAACCCCGCAGGGAATCACGAGAGGCTGATCGACTACTTTGACTTTGACATTTTTGAGAGGAAATAACCCAAACAGTTTCAGAGTGGCCTGATAACTGCTTCCGGCCGACATGGCCGACGCGCTGACCGACTGCCCTGTGGCATTCTTCTGATCGGAAACGCTGACGGCTCCCGGCAATCGGAGCGTATGGCCTTCCACTACATTAAACTGCTCCGGAGTGGAGCGGGACAGCATCGTCACCGCTGTCAGCACCAGCCCGCACAGAAATGCGCATACCATACAAATCGATTTAATACATTTTTTCATACTCTTCCTTCCGTCCCTCTTCTCAGCTGGCGACGCTCGCCTGTTTTATTCACAGAACGAGCGTCTTTGCCTGTATTACTGTTCCACCCGAACGGAGAAAGTATGAATAGGAATTTGACCCGGAATGAACATGGTTTTCCGGAAACAATTTCGGAGAATGGCGGCATCGCCGCTTTCCATTCACCCGCCCTGGAAATTTCTTTGAAAAAACAACTAAAATTTACAAAAAATAGTTGAACGGCACACGAAATATGGTATACTGAAGTCCGAACAGATGTTTATTCCTTGGAGGTGACGCCATTGAAGGTGGCCGTGGTCGGCAGCCGCCGGGCCGATGAACAAGCCATCCGCCAGATCCTGCGGGTTCTTCCGGGCAACGCCAGCGAAATCGTCAGCGGTGGCGCCCAAGGAATCGACAGCCTCGCTTCCGAAGTTGCCGCCCTGCTCGGATTGCCGATGCGGACTTTCCTGCCCGATTACGATCGGTACGGAAAGAGCGCGCCGCTCGTCCGCAATACCGAAATCGTCCGGTATGCAGACCTGGTTCTGGCTTTTTGGGACGGATCGTCACACGGCACACAGCATATCGTCGCCGAATGCATCAAACAGCAGACGCCGGTCCGTCTCATATCCTTGGAAGGCAGCGCGTCTTCCGAATCGAATGGGAGTCATGTATGAGTATTGTCAAGGGAACCGTGGAAGTCACACTGCATTTGAGCAAACAAACGTGTTATTTTCTGCGGACGGGGAAATGTTCTTTAAATTTGATTGAAAATTTTGCTATGTCGCCCCAGGCAAAAGTCGCTCAGAACGACCTGCTCTATTGCCCGAAGCTGTATCGGATTATGAAAAGCCGGAAGGGAAAACCGATTGTGATCATCCCCTGCGAGTGTGGCCACGGTCAGGTCGTGACAGGGCATCAGCGTGCCTGTATTGCCAGCCAGAAGCGCCTCGAAGTGGAACTGAAAGCGGAA
>CABQAA010000095.1 GCA_902461995.1 uncultured Oscillospiraceae bacterium
GCGGCCGCACCAGCATATTGCGGCGTTCCCGCAAGACCTCGATCACACCCGTCCCGTCCCCATCCACGGCAATACCGACGCGGTCTCCGGCAACGGGGACCCGTTTATCCTTGCGGAACAGGCCCCTCGCCCGGCAGATATAGACCGCATCGGCGGCTTCTACATGGTAGAAGCCGCCGATACTTTGTAAAATCAAGCCGTCCGTTTGTCCGTTCACAACGGATTCCCCCTCGATATGGGTCAGTCGGTTTTTTTGTTCGGTTTAGTCGGCGTGCTCGAATCGGTCGGTTTAGAGTCTGTGGAAGAATCAGGAGACGTCGGGAAAACATTCGGATTCAAAAACGTCTGCTGCGCCTTTCCTTTGGTACCGTCCACCGCATATTCGGCATATCGTTTGAAATCCGTCGATCCGGATTTCGCCACATAGATCGACACCTGATAGGACGCTTTCTGTTCAGTGAAGGGAATGCTCACCGATTTGACAACGTTGGGTAGCAGGCCCTTGAGCTTACTGGTGTATTCCGCTCCATACTGCTCCTTACCGTCGATATAGACCTTCAAATCGATACCGGTATCGATCTCGGGCAGCGGAACCGTCAAATTGAGGTCACGGTAACCCGTGCTGACGGTCAAAATAACCTCGGTTCCCGGAGCCGCCATGGTATCTCCTGCGGGACTCTGAGAAATGACCGTTCCGGCCGCATACGTGGGATGGTTTTGATACACGATATTCGCATCCATGACGACAAAACCCTTGTCGATAAGGCTTTGTTTGGCCTGCTCCAAGGAGGCCTCCTTGATGTTGGGAATTTTCTCGTCCGGAACCGGCTCTTCACCCGTGCTGACAATCAGGGTAACGGTGCTGCCCTCTACGAGCTGATCCGGATACATCGCGGGCGTGGTTTTGATTACAAAGCCCTTCTGCACCTCGGTGCTCGACTGCTGCAGATAATTGACCTCAAATCCATTCGCGCGCAGCTGCTCCGTCGCATCGTCCTGATGCAGGCCCTTAACATTCGGAACCTGGATCATTTTGGGACCTTTGCTGACCGTCAGCTGAATTTTCTGCTTTTTGACCTTCACTGTCAATCCGGCGTTCGGATCCTGCTTCAGTACCGTCCCTTTCGGGGAAGAATCGTATACATAGATGGGGTCCGCAAAATCAAACGCCGCAATCCATTCAGGGTTATTGGTAATCTGTTCTTCATAATTGAGTCCTGTAAAAGTGGGAATGACCACTTCGTTCCCATTCGCCTCTTTGCCCGGGACAACGATCTGCAAAACCACAATGACCACGAAAATCAGCGCGACCAGGACAAACGCCCCGGCGATCGCCATGAGAATGGGAAGAACGGGAGGACCTTTACGCTCTTCCTCCTCTTCCTCTTCCGTTTCGGCTTCGCTCTCCGCCTCTTCCGCCGCCGGAGGTTCCCCCTTGACCTTGGTGATAGCCTCGACGAAACGGGTTGGCGTCTCGTCCACAAAGTATTTGTATTCGAAATGAATGCTGGGATTGCGTTTGAACTCATCGATATCGAGGAGCATTTCGGCCGCCGACTGATACCGCTTGGAAGGATCCTTCTGCATGGCCTTGATCGTGATATCCTCCAGCCCTTCCGGAATGGAGGGGTTGATATCCCGCGGCATTTTGGGCTCCGACTGCAGCTGCATGATCGCCACGGACACCGCGTTATCGGCCTCGAAAGGCAGGCGCCCGGTCAGCATTTCATACAGCATCACGCCAACGGAATAGATGTCGGCCTTCTCATCGGTAATCTCTCCGCGCGCCTGTTCCGGACTGATATAATGCACGGAACCGATGGCCTTGTCGGTCGCGCTCGTGGCACGGATATCCTGCCGGGAGAACCGCGCGATGCCGAAGTCCGTCACCTTGATGGTGCCGTCCGGCAGCAGCATGATGTTCTGCGGCTTGATATCGCGGTGGACAATGCCTTTATCGTGCGCATGCTGCAGGGCGCGCAAAATCTGGACCGTGAAGTGGACGGCTTCCTTCCACTTGATGTCCTGCTGCTGCTCAATATACTCCTTAAGCGTGATACCGTCGATGTATTCCATCACGATATACTGCAGACGCGCTCCAAAACTGACGTCGTAAACTTTGACGATGTTGGGATGAGAGAGGATGGCAATGGCCTTGGATTCGTTTTTAAAACGGCGCGTAAACTCCTCATTGGCCAGATACTCGTCCTTGAGGATCTTTACCGCCACAATGCGGTCATCGATGGTGTCATACGCCTTATAAACATAGGCCATGCCACCGACCCCGATGATCTCCTTGATTTCATAACGACCATCCAATCGTTTGCCGATATACTTATCCATGCAAATGATCATTCCTTTCGCAGTAACCGGGAACTTCCATAACTTTGCCGCGGCCCGTATCCGCCCATCGCTCCATCACGGAGGCGATACCGGAGATTCCTTTCGCCATCCGATCACGCATGCGTGAACATGACGACGGTGATGTTGTCGCTGCCGCCAGCCATATTCGCGGCGGCGATGAGCGCATCCGGGACCTCATCCGGCGATGACGTTTGAATAATGGCATATATCTCATCGGTCTCGACCATATTGGTCAGGCCGTCCGTGCAAAGTAACAGGACATGGTCCTTTAAGAAATCGGCTTCTGTGAATTCACAGTCCACTTCTTCCTCCACACCGAGGGCACGGGTGAGGAAATGCTTGCGGGGATGATTCTTGGCCTCGTTCTGGGTCAGCTGCCCTTTTTCAACCATAGCCTGGACAATGGAATGGTCACGCGTGATCTGCTCCAGGCCGTCCGGCGTCGCCATATAGGCCCGGCTGTCCCCAACATGCGCAATAAAGACTTGGTTTTCCTGGGCGATCACCGCTACGACGGTGGTACCCATGCCGCGCAGATCCAAATTTTCCGCTGCGGCGTCGAAAATTTCAATATTGGCGGCGGAAACGGCGGATTCCAGCATATGGCGCAGGGCGGTTTCCGCCATGCCGTCGTGATACGTATCCACAATCCGGTCGGCAATCACCTTGATGGCGATGGCGCTGGCCACATTGCCGCCGTTTGCTCCGCCCATTCCGTCACACACCACCGCAAAATAGGTGCTGTCGGACAGTTGGCCGCAGACAAAAGCATCCTGGTTGGTCGGCCGCACCCGGCCGGTATCGCTTCTGCCGATTACCTTCACCGCACGATCCTCCTTTCCCGTTCCGATGCCGTTTGGCGCTCCTGCCCGCGCAGCTGGCCGCAGGAGGCGAGAATATCGGAACCGAGAGTGCGTCTCACGGTTACGTTAAGACCAAGGCCCGAGAGAAGGGAGCAGAACGCCCGCTGCCGCTCACGCGTGCTGCGGCCAAGACCGCTGCCTTCCACCTCATTGGCCGGGATCACGTTGATATGACACAAACTGCCCTTCAGCCGCGCCGCCAATTCCCTGGCGCAGTCGTCGCTGTCGTTGACGCCGCCGATCAAAGCGTATTCATAGGAAACCCGGCGCCCTGTTACGTCCCCGTATTCCCGGCAGGCCGCCAGCAGCTCCGCTATGGGATAGCGATGATTGACGGGCATGAGAGCCGAGCGGATGGCGTCGTTCGGTGCATGCAGGGAAACGGACAGCGTCAGCTGGAGCTGCTCTTTCATCAGGCGGCGGATGCCGTCAACCAGGCCGCAGGTGGACAGCGACACGTGCCGCATCCCGATTTGGATGCCCCCGGGCTGCCCGAGAATTTTCAGAAAGCGGAGCACATGGTCGTAGTTGTCAAGCGGTTCGCCCATGCCCATGAGGACGACGGACGAGACCCGGATGCCATGATCCGCCTGCGCGGCCTCGATCTGCCCGAGCATTTCGGATGGGGTCAGATTGCGGGAGAAGCCGCCCATGCCCGTGGCACAGAAGGCGCAGCCCATCCGGCACCCCACCTGGGTGGACAAGCATTGTGACCACCCATGCTGATACTGCATCAGGACCGATTCCACCGCTTCTCCATCCGCGAGAGTAAACAGATATTTCACCGTACCGTCCAGCCGGGAAACCAACTTCTTCCCGATTTCGACACGGGGAATCGTAAAATGCGAAGCCAGGCGTTCCCGCAGCGCAGCCGGCAGGTTCCGCATTTCCTGGAAAGAAACGCACCCGTTGTCCAGCCAAGAGGCGATCTGCGCCGCCCGAAAGGCAGGCTGTCCCCACTCCGTCACGAGAGAACGGAGCTCTTCCTCCGTGAGACTTCGGATGTCACAGACGCTCACGCGTCCACCTCGTTTCGAATGAAACCGGCTATAAAAAAGCCGTCTGTTTGATGTATATGCGGAAAAAGGGTGATATACCAATTGGCGGGCAGTCCCGCCGCTTCAAAACAGGGGGAAAGCGGCAATATACGCGGGGAAAACGCGGGATGCTCCTGCAAAAACCGCGTCACCACCTGCTCGTTCTCTTCCGGACGAAGGGTGCAGGTGGAATACTGCAGAACACCGCCCGGCCTCACCATCTCCGCGGACTGCTGCAGAATGGCATACTGCCGTTCCGGCAGGTCCCGCAGGGACTCCAACGGCTTATAGCGGATTTCTGGACGGCGGCGTATCACCCCGAGCCCGGAACACGGAACGTCGCACATCACGCGGTCGAAGCCCCCCCGCCACTCGTCCGGACAAGGTTCGGATGCGTCGCGTACCTGGGAGTGCAGGATGCGGATGCCGAGCGCCGCGGCCCGGCGGTCCATTTCCTCGCATTTAAAAGCATGAATGTCTCCGGCGACCAAGCTTCCCTTGTTTTCCATCGTCTGGGCGATCGTGAAGCTCTTTCCGCCCGGAGCGGCACAAACGTCAGCGATCTTCTCGCCGGGCTCGGCGCCGAATGCCAGGCATGCCCATTGGGAGGCTGCATCCTGATAATAATACCAGTTTCCGGCCTCTGATTCAAGATTTTTCAGCAAAGAAGAGCATTTCAAACGAAAACAGGCCGGCAACTCCCGGCAAGTTTGGTAATTAATGCCGTGGTTTTCCAACATCTTGGCCAGTTTTTCCGGATTCGTCAAAAGGGTATTGACCCGCAGAACGGCGTCCGGCGTATCGTTGAGGGTTTCGAGAAGGCGGCGGGCGGTATCCGCACCGTAGGATTCCCGCCACATATGAAGAATGCCCTGGGGACAGGAATACCGAACAGTGTCCCCCTCTTCCCCCTCCGGCAGGGCCTGCAGCAGCTCCTGCCCCTGGCAGGAGACGCGGCGCAGCACCGCGTTGACAAACCCCGAGGCATGACCCTGTTTCATGGCTTTCGCACAGCGGACCGCTTCGTTGACGGCGGCCGACGGCGGAATCTTATCCATGAAGAGCAGCTGATAACTCCCCACCCGCAAAATCTCCAAAACCACCGGATGGCATTTGCGCAGCGGCTGGCTGGCACAGCGGGAGAGCACATAGTCGAGGGTGATTTCCCGTTCCAGTACACCATAAAATAAGCGGGATGCAAAGGCCTGATCCTTCGGTGAAATATCGCCCCGCGACAGTAAATCGTCGAGCAGAAGATTGGAATAGCCCGCATCCCGCCTCAGCCGGAGCAGCGTCCGAACGACGGCCGCGCGAGGGTCCGCACCCATCAGTTATTCCTCCTGCCCCGGCCGCCTATGAGAATAATCAGGCGGATCAGGCTCATCAGGGAGACAAACAGCGCCGCCACATAGGTCATGGCCGCGGCGGACAGCACCTTTTTGGCCCCGTCCAGCTCTTCGGATGTGAGCAGCCCCCCTGCGCTCAGCGCCTTTAAAGCGCGGGAACTCGCGTTGAATTCGACCGGCAGAGTCAGCAGCTGAAACACGACGGACAGCCCGAAAAACGCCACCCCCGCGATCGTCAGCCACTCGATCGTCGTCAGCAGACCGATCAGAATCATATACGGGGAGACGGTGGTGGCAAACTGCGTCGCCGGCAGGATGGCGCTGCGGATTTTGATGGGACCATACCCGTTTTCATACTGCAGAGCGTGCCCTGTTTCGTGAGCCGCCACGCCGATGGCTGCGATTGAACGCACACCGTACACCGTTTCCGACAAGCGGATAACGTTCACGCGAGGATCGTAATGGTCCGTCATCGACCCCTTGACCGGCTCAAGCGGCACCTGAATGCCGTTTTGACGCTGAATATTCAACGACGCCTCCGCGCCGGAAAGCCCCGAACGGGTACCGATCTGGCTGTATTTTTTAAATGTGGATTGCACTTTGATCTGGGCAAACAGGGCCACCAGCAGGG
Source organism: uncultured Oscillospiraceae bacterium (assembly GCA_902461995.1). Lineage (GTDB taxonomy): Bacteria > Bacillota > Clostridia > Oscillospirales > Acutalibacteraceae > UMGS1623. The sequence goes on from CABQAA010000095.1 coordinate 6,242, forward strand.
CCGGCACCACCAAGATCAAATACCAATAATCGATCCAGAACATGCCTTGTCCGTCCTTTCCGTCTGATACGTTTATCCCAGGTGTTCACCAAGCTGAACCGGATGCCCCCGAAAATAATCGGGTGCGGCCATGCGTTTCGAGCCCTCCGCCTGAATTTCCAGCAGTTCGAGCGTGGTATGATCCCCGCAGGATACCGTAAAGGGATTAAGCTTCACAACAATACCCGACTCCGCTGCGCAGCTCTCTCCGACACGGCTGCGGTGCACTTTGATCCGGTTTCCGCCGATAGCCGTAACGGCGGCCGGCCAGGGCTGCAGCCCCCTCACCTGATTGTGAAGTATGACAGCCGGACGGCTCCAGTCAAGGGGCGACAAGCTCTTGTCAATCATTGGAGCGTATGAAATCCCGTCTTCCGGCTGGGGAACCGCCTGCAGGGTAGCGTTCTCCAGCTCCTGCAGGGTACGGGACAAAAGGGCCGCACCGTCCTTGGACAGCGCATCAAAAAGCTCGCCCGCCGTCATACCGGGCGGAATCGGCCGCCGGCAGGACAGGAGCATATCGCCCGTATCCAATCCGGCGTCCATTTGCATCGTAGTCACGCCGGTTTCCGTCTCGCCGTTCAGAATGGCCCACTGAATGGGCGCCGCCCCCCGGTATTTCGGCAAGAGAGATGCGTGTACATTGATGCAGCCACGTGGGGGCAGGGAGAGCACAGCCTGCGGCAGAATCCGACCATATGCCACCACCACGATCAGATCCGGCTGGGCGGCGGCAATGGTTTCGGCCGCTTCCTCCGTCCGGAGAGTCATCGGCTGATAGACCGGGATGCCGCATGACAAGGCTAACTCCTTGACAGGCGGAGGGGTCAGGCGGTGTCCCCGGCCTTTGGGTTTATCCGCCTGTGTCACCACCAGAGAGACCCGGTGCCCGTCGTCCAGCAGCGTCCGCAAACAGGGCACCGCAAAATCCGGCGTGCCCATAAACACGATATTCACGTGGATCTCTCCCCTGTTCAGTATTCGTCCGGGCCGAGCATCCGAATGACATGCTGCTTAAAGACAACCCCGTCCAGATGGTCATTTTCATGGCAGATGCACCGGGCGACCAAATCTTCACCTGTATAGTAAAACCACTTTCCATTCCGATCCTGCGCTTTCAGCTTGGCCTTTTGCGGACGGCGGACGATTCCATATTCCCCGGGGAATGACAGGCAACCTTCCGGCCCCTCCTGAACTCCTTTGGTATTCACAATTTCCGGGTTGACGGCCTCGATAACGCCGTCTCCGAAATCCATGATGAACACCCGGCGCAGAACCCCCACCTGCGGCGCGGCCAGCCCCACCCCGTCGGTGCTGTGAAGCGTATCCGCCAGATCGTCGAGCAGCTGCGCGAGCTTTTCGTCGAATTCCGTAACCGGACGGCAAACCTTGCCGAGAGTTGGATCACCGTCTTTGAGAATGTTGCGAAGCGCCATTGTCAAAACCTCCCTAGGATCCTAATCCATTATGATTGTGTGTATTCTATATGACGCGGCAGACAGGCTACAGCATACCCGCCGGATTGATATCGGCAAACAAGGTGACGGTTTTGTTCTCCGGAGCCTGCTGAAAACGGCAGA
>CABQAA010000096.1 GCA_902461995.1 uncultured Oscillospiraceae bacterium
ATTCTTCCGTCCTCCGCATAAGCCCTTCTCTCTTCTGTCATCCCACAGCGGTCGGTATGACCGCTGTTTTCTTTTGCCCGAAAAAGTGAAAAACTGTCTGAGCCGCCCTTCGTCTCTCAGGGAATCCATCGGTAATTTTGACAAACTTTTGCAAGATGTTGTTTTTGCACTTGCAAAAACGATCGGCATATACTAGAATGAAGAGAACAATTGATGGAAAAATGGAAGGAGACCTACTCATGGCGGCATGGCAGGAACTCGACCGTTCTGCGCTGGAGACCATCGCGGCGGAAAACGAGACGGCTTATGAAACCTATAAGGCCAGGGGGCTGAAGCTCGACATGTCCCGCGGCAAACCGGGACCCGAACAGCTCGACCTGACCCTCGATATGCTCGACTGCGTGAACGCACGGGATGGTTACCGTACCACGGGCGGTGCCGATACCCGCAACTACGGCATCCCCGACGGCATCCCCGAGGCGCGTGAACTTCTCGCGTCCATGCTGGGTGTGCCGGCGGAAAACGTCATCGTCGGCGGCAATTCCAGCCTCAACCTGATGTTCGACTACATATCCACCGCGTATGCGAAAGGTGTGTGCGGCAGCGAACCCTGGTCCCGCCAGGGGGCCATCAAATTTCTCTGCCCCGCTCCCGGCTACGATCGCCACTTCGCCATAACCGAATATTTCGGTTTTGAGCTGATCACGATCGACATGACCGAAACCGGACCCGATATGGACCGGGTGGAAGCTCTCGTCCGCGATCCGATGGTCAAGGGGATTTGGTGCGTGCCCATGTACTCGAATCCCGACGGTATCACCTATTCCGACGAGACCGTCCGGCGTCTGGCCGCGCTGCGGCCTGCGGCGCCCGACTTCCGCATCATGTGGGACAACGCTTACTGTGTGCATCATCTCTCCGATACTCCCGATGTGCTGCTCAATATTTACGACGAAGCCAAAGCGGCCGGCAACGAGGATATTGTGGTCCAGTTCGCCTCCACTTCCAAGATCAGCTTCCCGGGTTCCGGCATTTCCGCCATCGCGGCCAGCCCCCGGAATCTGGCGGATATCCGCCGCCGTCTGAGCATCCAGACCATTGGTGCCGACAAGCTCAACATGCTCCGCCACGCCCGGTATTTTGGGAATATCGACGGTATCCGCGCCCATATGAAGCTGCACGCCGCCATCCTCCGCCCGAAATTTGCCGTGGTGCTCGATACCCTGTCGAAGGAATTCGGCGGGACCGGCATCGCTTCCTGGCACGAACCCCGGGGCGGCTATTTCGTCAGCGTCAACTTGCTGCCCGGCTGTGCGAAGGAAACCGTCCGTCTGCTGGCGGAGGCGGGAGTCGTCATGACCGGCGCCGGGGCCACCTATCCCTATGGCCAGGACCCCAAAGATTCCAATATCCGCATCGCCCCCACCTTTCCATCGGCGGCGGAACTGCAGACAGCCATGGACCTGTTCTGCATCTGTGCGAAACTCGCAGCCGCCCGCCGTCTACTGAAAAAGTAATACGGCTAGGTTTGCAACGCCCGGCGGATCCGGATCGGAATCCGCCGGGCGTATTTTCTTCCGTCCGGCTGCGGGGAAAATCCGGCGATTTATGGTAAAAATCCCCCCATAAAATCGGCCAATTCATAAAAAAAGTCCGCTTCCGGGCCGGATGCATTGACTTTTGACCCGTCAGCCCCTATAATAAGTTTCATGCGATGCCGCGGCCTGACGCGGCAAATGGAAGCTAAGTGGAGGACAAGCCGATGAAGCGAACTGCAAAGCCTGTATTCTTCATCGTGGCGCTGCTGATCTTCGCCTTGACGTACACCGCCTTCTTTGGTGTGTATACGCATTATGGCGACCGGCGCGATACGATTATCCGGGGCGCGGCCGACATCCGGTTCGGTATCGACATCCGGGGCGGTGTGGACGTGACGTTCGCACCCGAGGACGAAACCATCGATGTGACATCTGAACAGATGAACGACGTCAAGGACGTCATCATTCAACGTCTCATCCGCAACAACATAACCGACCACGAAGCGTATGCCGACGTGACCAACAAGCAGGTCATCGTCCGCTTCCCCTGGAAGAGCGACGAGGCCGACTTCGATACCTCGGCCGCCATTGAGGAGCTGGGCAAAACCGCTTCGCTCGAGTTTTATCTCGATCGGCAGGGAACCTCCCTTCCCACCGAAAAACCGGCCGCCGAGAATCTGGTCCTGACCGGAAAAGACGTGCAAAGAGCGGCCGCTGCCTATGAACAAGATCCCAAGACCAACGCCAGCACTCCTGTTGTCAGCCTGGAACTGAAAACCTCGGCGGATAAAGAAGGCGAAAAGTCGGGCAAGGAAAAGTTCGACGAGGCGACGAAACTTCAGACGGAGCGCAACGCATCCAAAACGAGCAGCGAGGATTCCTATTCCATCTCCATCTGGCTCGATGACGAATGCATTTCCAACCCGAAGGTTGAAGTGCATATCACCGACGGAAAAGCTTCCATCACCGGCATGGCGGATTATTCCGAAGCTGTCTCCCTATCGAACCTGATCAATTCGGGCGCTCTGCCCTTCGGCATCAAAGTCACCAACTCCGGCATTATCGCTCCTTCCATGGGCGAAAAGGCGCTGGATCTGATGGTTCTGGCGGGCGTCATCGCGTTTGCCCTAATCTCGGTCTTCATGATCCTTTATTACCGCCTGCCCGGTGTCATCGCGGTCATTTCCCTGATGGGGCAGATCGCGGGGTCCATCGCCGTGGTTTCGGGTTACTTCGGCTTCTTAAACAGCTTCACCCTGACCCTGCCCGGCATCGCCGGTATTATCCTCTCCATCGGCATGGGCGTCGACGCGAACGTCATCACCGCCGAGCGGATCAAGGACGGCATCCGGATGGGCAAGACCATCGACGGCGCTGTCAGTAGCGGCTGCCACGAATCTTTCTCCGCGATTTTCGACGGCAACATCACCGTCATCATCGTCGCGGTCGTCCTGATGGGCGTCTTCGGCCCGCCCTCCAGCTTCTGGTCCACGATTCTCTATCCGTTCCTCTTCATGTTCCCGGTCTCCACGAGCGGCGCGGTGTATTCTTTTGGATTCACCCTGTTTGCCGGTATCATCTTCAACTTCGTCATCGGTGTGACCGCCACCCGGCTGATGATCCGCTCGGCGACCCGGTTCCGGTTCCTGCGCAAACCCTGGCTGTTGGGAGGTAAACGGAATGAAAAAACAGTTTGATTTCGTTGGGCGCCGCAAGGTGTTCTTCTGTATCTCGATCGGCATCATTCTTGTCGGCATCCTCTGCAACATCTTTTTGGGTGTGGATCTGGACATCTCGTTCAAAGGCGGTACGCTGCTCAAGTACTCCTTTGAAGGCGACATCGACAACAACGGTGTGGAACAGCTGATTAAGGAAAAGATGCCCGAAGCCGACATCACGGTTACGGAAAACGATCTCGCCACCAACACCATTTCGGTGGAACTCACCAGCAAGACCAGCCTGGAAGAGCAGGAAGCGGTTCTCGAGGCTCTCACCACCGCCTATCCCGACAACAAGCTGGATCAGATCGGCGCCAACTCTCTGGAACCCGCCAACGGCCGGATGTTCTTCATCAAATGTCTGGTGGCCATCGCGCTCGCCTCGCTGTTCCTCGTGATCTATGTGGCGCTCCGGTTCCGGAAAATCGGCGGTTTCTCTGCCGCGGTCATGGCGCTGCTGGCACTTTTCAACGATATTCTGGTCGCCTATTTCGTCTTTGTGATCTTCCGCATTCCGCTCAACGACAATTTTGTCGCCGTGGTCCTCTCCATCCTCGGTTACTCCCTGAACGGTACCATCGTCATCTACGACCGTATCCGGGAAAACCGCCGTATCATGGACAAAAAGACCCCGATCGCGGAAGTGGTCAACGTCAGCATCAACCAGAGCTTCGTGCGGACACTGAACACCGCCCTGTGCACCTTCATCGCGGTTGCGACCGTCGCAATCCTCGCGCTCGTCACTTCGATGGAATCGATTGTGAGCTTCGCGGTGCCCATGATGTTCGGCGTGCTCTCCGGTTTCTATACCTCCACCTTCCTGAGCAGCCCGCTATGGGTCTCCTGGATCGAGTACAAGGAGAAAAAAGAAGCCGCGCTGAAGGCCGCGGGCAAGACGGCCAAGAAAAAGAAAGCCTGATTTCAAAACGGCATCCGGGGGCTCCCGGATGCCGTTTTTTATCTTTTATAAAAAAGTTCTTGACCTTGACGCGGCGTCAAGGTATAGGCTTTGCATGAGGTGATCAACATGGAGTACACGGTGGATAAACTTGCCAAGCTGTCGGGTGTCACCCCCCGCACCCTGCGGTATTACGATCAGATCGGGCTGCTTCGGCCGGCCGGAGCCGCTTCGAACGGATACCGCCTGTATGGGGACCGGGAGGTGGATTTGCTGCAGCAGATCCTCTTTTACCGGGAGCTCGGGATGCCCCTCGAGGACATCCGCCGTCTTCTATACGCCCCCGGCTTTGACCGGCAGGCGGCTTTGGAGGGCCATTTGACCGCCTTGATAGCGAAACGGGAGCGGGTGGACATCCTGATCGGGAACGTCCGAAAAACCCTCCGTTCCCTGAAAGGAGAGCATATGTTGGACAACGAAAAATTCGAAGGATTCAAGCAGCAGGCACTCGAAGAAAACGAGCGCCTGTACGGCGCCGAGGTCCGGAAACGATACGGCGACGCCGCGGTGGACGCCACAAACGCCAAATTTCGGAATATGAGCGCCGACACCGGCCGGAAGGCGGAAGAGCTGAACACCGAGATCATCCGGCTGCTGAGGGAGGCGATGGCCGCGGACGACCCCGGCGGGGAAACCGCCCGCCGGGCCTGCGCGCTCCATCGGGAGTGGCTCGAACTCTATTACCCGCCGGGCCTGTATTCCAAGGACCTGCACCGAGCCCTCGGAGAAATGTACGAGACGGACGGCCGTTTCCGGACCTATTATGACCGGGAGGCGGACGGTCTCGCGGCTTTCTTTCATCGGGCTCTGGATCTCTATTGCCGGTAAAGGCGGCTCCCTCTGACCGCCCGATTCCGTCTGGACAAATGTGCGTTTCGGAGGTATGATAAAAAAGCTCCCGAAGGGAAATTTCAAAAAGAAAAACAAGGAGACGCCGCTATGCTGGAATACAAATTCGATACGCAGCTGCTCATCGAGGGACAGAATTTGTCCGAGGACGACATTCACGATTATATCACCGAGCATTTTAAAGGCGACTGCCTGCTGGCCGTGGGGGACGACACCCTCATTAAGATTCATTTTCACACCAACGAACCGTGGGACGTTCTCGCCTATGGAGCGTCGCTGGGTGAGATCTTCGACGTCGTCGTGGAGAACATGGAACGGCAGGAAAACGGCCTGAAGGGATAAGGACCCCTTTGGGGCTTCCTTGTCCTGCATCGGGTAGGTTCCGATCATCTCCCATAGGATATGAAACCTGCGGCGGCTGACCGGAAACTGCACCGGTTCGGTCGAGAACCGGTCCGGGGTTCTTTTGAGGAGAACCGGCGGGGGCACAGGCGCTTTGTTTTACGCCATATAGATAAAGGGACACACCGCCCCAAAAAGCTCCCCCGTGGCACAGTGCCGCCCCAGATTTTTCCATGCAGCTGGTTTCAATCCTGCAGATTACAAAAAGCGACAGGACGGCAAAAGCCGCCCCGTCGCTTTTTGTATATATATCGCGCTGTGTTTCGTCTGGCGTGTCTTCCATGACATCCCTGGCCGACAATCGGGCATAAGGCGTAACCAGCCGGCTGCTTTCGCCCGCCCGTCTGACTGCAGGGGCATTCACCGTATCCTCTGGTCGGTGGCCTGGTCAGCGGCCCAACAGACGCCCCATGAGAGAATCCGCCCGCTCTACGAACATCCCGGTGCCCGCAGCCTCTCGTTCCGTAAAGGAAACGACACCGCTGTTTTGATTCCGGCCGCTGCGATAGAGCAGATACGGGATCGGATCGGCCGTGTGGGTGCGCAGGGCGAGGGGGGTGGGATGGTCGGGCATGATGAGCATCGCAAACTCCCCAAACGCCTGCAATTCTTCAAGCAGAGGTGCCAGAATACGGCGGTCAATGGCCTCGATGGCCTTCACCTTATTTTCGACCTCGCCGCGGTGCCCGCATTCGTCCGGAGCCTCCACGTGAATATACGCCACATCGCAGCCCGCGTGCAGTTCCCGCAGGGCAGCGTCCCGTTTGCCCTCATAATTGGTGTCGATGTACCCCGTCGCGCCCGGAATGTCGCAGACCGTCATCCCCGAAAGACGGCCGATCCCCTTGAGCAGGTCCACCGCCGAAATCATTGCCCCTTTGGCGCCGAACCGTTCCTCGAAATTCTGCAGGCGGGGGCGGCTTCCCTGTCCCCACAGCCAGATGGCGTTGGCCGGATGCAGCCCCTTCGCAGCCCGCTCTCGGTTGAGCGGATGCTCCCGCAGCAGCGCATAGCTCTTCTCCATCATATCCCGGAGCTTGGTCGCCGCCGGATCGTCCATGAGATACGGCCCGATCACCCGGCCGGTGATGTCGTGAGGCGGCGTCACCCGGCCGAGCGCGGTCCGTCCGCCGTGCCACACCAGGCAGTGACGGTAGGCTGTGCCGGTGTAGAAGTCGAATTCTCCGCCTCCGAACGCGGCCTGGACCGCCTGGATCAGCACATCTGCGTCGGCGGTATGGATGTCCCCCGCGCAGTAGTCGTCCAGGATTTTGTCCTCATACCGCGCATCATCCGACAAGGTGACAAGATTGCACCGCATCGCCACATCGTCGTCCGCAAGTTCGATGCCGATATTGGCCGCCTCCAGCGGAGACCGGCCGGTATAGCACTCCCGCGGATCGTATCCCAGCACCGAAAGATTTGCCACGTCGCTGCCGGGGGCCATCCCGTCCGGGACGGTTTTGGTCAGTCCCACCTCCGCCCGTTTTGCGAGCGCATCCATCGCGGGTTTATGGGCCGCCTCCATAGGCGTCCGCCCTCCGAGAGCGGGGCATGGGGTATCCGCCATTCCATCGCACAACAGCACCACTTGTTTCATCGTGTTATCCTGTCCTTTCAAAAAAGGGATTTCCCCTTATATACAAATTGATATCCTGCAGATTCTGTACGCCCCTGGACACAGTCTATAACCCTACATATGACTCGACGTTAAGACTTGTGTCCTATTATACCAGACAGACGCACACCATACAAGCGGTGTCTCTTTTTTCGCCAAATATCGGATAAATTCCTGCCAAATATTCGACTCGGAAAATTTCCGGGTACGGATTGCATTTTCCTTCCAGGTGCGGTATAATAAGACCATATTTTATGATGGGCGGGAATGGGGTTTTTGCCGATTTCCGCGTTCCGCGGCCCCAATCGGCTGTGTTTTCGACAATGGAAAGGACTGAGTCTATGCACAATCTGCTGACGCCCCTTTTCGCGGACGTCTCCCTTGGTGAACGGTTCGCCGACGCCGGCATGACCGTTCTCATCGGTCTGGTGGTGGTTTTCTCCGTACTGATTCTGCTGACCTTCATTTTCTATCTGTTCGGCAAGGTCGTCGGCCGTCCCAAAGGGCCGAAACCCGCCCCGGCGCCTGAAAAGAAACCAGAGCC
>CABQAA010000097.1 GCA_902461995.1 uncultured Oscillospiraceae bacterium
AAACCATTCCGCCTGGATTCCGGCATGGCGTTCGATGAACGCCGAAGCAGGACAGCTGCCGCCAATGGGACCGCCGCCAAAAAGCCGGCCGGATACAACAACAGTGCGGCGGCTTCTGCCGGAAGAACCCACGACCCGGCCAAGAAAAGAACAGCCGGCCAGTAGCCGACAGCCAAACACATGCGGCAAACAGCCGGGAACACCCGGTTCCAGGAAATACCGATCCCCACCCGCCGCCGGCGGGCGGAAAAGAGGTTGCGTAAGATGTATACGCAGCCTCCGGCGGCATATACGGCGGGAAATCCGAACAAAAATCCGACCGCCATCCATATCGCCAAACCGGCATATTCCTCAGATGACAGCAGCTCTCTCAGCCAGACGGCTAGCCCTGTGTTCGCGACCATACAGGCACACACGAGCAGCGGCGAAGCGAATCCGACCCGTTCCGTCTTGCGCGGTGGGGCGCTGGAGGGCAGCGTCATGTTCCTCGTTCCTTCCCATCTTTCTGGAATAGATCCAGGGTGTATCGGTATTTCACGCGGCCGTCCGGCAGTGTGACGCGTTCCGGCTTCCGGCCGCCGCAGGCACAGATTGACGCTGCCGGACACGGTGTTTTCCTCCAGATGGCCGACCACCAGCTGTCTGAGTCCCCTCTCCCTGGCCGGCTGAAAGGACAGACAGAGCATCGCTTTCGCGTATCCCTTTCCCCGCTCCGACGGCCGGACACCGTACCCGATATGGCCGCCGTAAAGCCGCAGCCAGTCGGTACAAAGAGAGCGGCGGAGATCCAGAAACCCGAGAGGCCTCTCCGGCTCCTCATCCCGTATCAGGCAGAAGAGGCTCGCTGCCGCCAGACCGGCGGGTGGATTCGTCTCCATTCGCTTGATATCCTGCCGCCAGGAGTCAAAATCCCGGCCCTTCAGATCCGAGGCCGCGGGCACGAGGACCTCCTCCGCGGCCCGCCACTCGGCATTATACGCGGCGACGGCCGGGCCGGACAGGGAAACGGCGGAAATCAGGCGCAGACCACCTGGCGTCCGCTTCATCAGCGATCCGTTCCAAAAAGGCCGCGGGCGAAGTCTTCGGGATCAAAAGGCATCAGATCGTCCACGCCCTCCCCGACACCGACGAACTTGACCGGCACATCGAGTTCCTCCCGGATGGTGAGGACCACGCCGCCCCGTGCCGTGCCGTCGAGCTTTGTCAGCACGATCCCGGTAATGCCCGCAGCGTTTCGAAATTCCCGGACCTGATTGACCGCGTTCTGACCGGTGGTGGCGTCGAGGACGAGCAGGATCTCCTTATCCGCCTCGGGCAGCTCCCGGTCGATGACCCGGCCGATTTTGTTCAATTCATCCATCAGATTCTTTTTATTGTGCAGACGTCCGGCAGTGTCGCAGATGACGATATCGGCCCCCCGGGCCTTGGCGGCGGACAGGGTGTCAAACACGACGGCGGCCGGATCGGAGCCCTGGGTATGCTTGACGATCGCGGCGCCCGCCCGGTCGGCCCAGATTTCGAGCTGTTCGATCGCGGCGGCGCGGAAGGTGTCCGCCGCGCCCAGTACCACTTTTTTCCCCTCCGCTTTGAAACGGGCGGCGAGCTTGCCTATGGTGGTGGTTTTGCCCACCCCGTTGACCCCGATCACCAGGATGACCGCCGGTTTGGTGTGCAGGTTCAGTTCCTGCCCGCCCCGCAGCATTTCGGCCACGGTTTCCTCGAGCAATCCCTGGATGCGTCCGGGATCCGTCTCGCCCCGCTCCTTGACCTTGCGGCGCAGCTCCTCACAGATGCGGCCGGCCGTGCTCGCCCCCACATCCCCCATGATGAGGATCTCCTCGAGTTCTTCGAACAGCTCCTCATCGATGCGGGTGAAAGAATGGAGCATCGTGTTCATGGAATTCAGGAGGGAATCCCGTGTTTTTTTGAGTCCCTCGCCGATTTTGCTGAAAAAGCCCATATGCATGCCTCTTTCTACTGTGACGGCGGGGGCAAACCCCGTGTCAAAGCCAGGATTATATCTTTAATCTCTTATAGGATATGTCGGGGAAAGTCCGCAAATACGCGATGAGGGATTCCGGAGATCCTTTCGTAAAATTCGTCTTTTCCAGGATGTCCGCGCGGGTCTTATTGTGATAGAGCAGGATCAGGCCGTCGGTCTCCACTACCTTATACAAGGCGGCATAAGCCGTCCGCCACTCGCCGAGCGCGTTTTCCTCCGCGTATTCCTCTTCGTAGAACCGCAGGGTATAGGACTGATCCACGAAGCCGGAAGCCGAGCGGATCACCGACCGCGCGTTCTGCCGGGGCAGCACATAGGCCACAAATCCCATGACGAGAGAGCTGCCCATCATGGTCAGCGCCGTCCCCCGCACCTCGTGCCCGCCTTCGGAAAAGCAGAAATCCAGCACCAGCAGGAAGGTCCCGGCGGCAAAGAGCAGGGCGCACAGAAGTATCATCGCCCGGCCCCCGCCCGTCAGCTTGAGATGCGCGCGGGCAAACCGGGTGTACAACTCCTCGGTCAGCACCCCCTCGGCTGCAAAACGCGGCTCTTTGGTTTGACCGTCCGGCACACAGTCGGCGTCCATGGTGGTGCCTCCTTTACTTGACCCGTTTATACGGGACATGCCATGTCCCGCGCAGATACGCGGTCAATGCCTCGGGCGTACCCTTGCGGAACCCGGATTTATCGAGGATATGCGCCTGGATTTTGTTGATATACAGCAGGACCAGTTCATCCGATTCCACCACCTTATACAACTCCCCATAATAGGTGGTGAGCTGGCTCCGGGAGGTATATTCGGTCAGCCGATCGGCATAAAGACACAAGCTATGTGAACGTCCAACCATCCCTTTGGCTGTTTTGAGTAAGGCTCGCGAACTGATCCGAGGACTGAACGGAAGGTACACTACCAGAAAGGCGCCGAGAAGCATCATTATAATCCCCAGAAGCAGATTCCTTCTGTCCACTATAAAAACTGCCAGCAGCACATTCAGCAGTCCCAAAGCAAGAGCGAGCACACCATAAATCAAAAATCTCTTCTTAATGCCATTCGCCTTCATATTCACCTGGTTGTACATGACGTACAGTTCCTCGCTCAGAACGTATTCCACTACAAAAGCGGGTTCGGGCGGCGCTGCGGCCGGAGCCTGCGGCGTCAAATTCGAATCGTTTTCCATACTATGTGCCTCCTCATACTCCCCTTTGAGCGTTACCCCTTGTCCACCTGAATGCCGAGCTTCTCCTCAACCTCGCTCGCCCGCAGTTCCAGCAGCTTGGAGACGCCCCGTTCCTGCATGGTCACGCCATATAGAACATCCGCTTCCTCCATGGTGCCCCGACGGTGGGTGATGACGATGAACTGGGTCTTCCCCGTCATCCTCCGCAGATACTGGGCATACCGGTCCACGTTAACGTCGTCGAGAGCCGCCTCGATTTCGTCGAGCACGCAGAAAGGCGAGGGTGTCACCTTGAGAATCGCGAACAGGAGCGCAATGGCCACCAGGGCCTTCTCTCCGCCCGACAGGGCGTCGAGATTCAGGATTACCTTGCCCGGGGGCTGCACATGCATTTCGATGCCGGACCCGAGAATGTCGTCCGGATCGGTCAGCTTCAGTTCCCCCTTGCCTCCGCCGAAGAGTTCGGTGAAGACGATGCCGTAATTATAATTGATCTGACGGAACCGATCAAGGAAAATTTCCCGCATCTGCACCGTCAGATCGCCGATCAGACGAAGCAGCTCTTCTTTGGAGGTTTCCACATCTTTGACCTGTGTGCTGAGGAACTCGTAGCGTTCGCTGACCTCGCGGTATTCTTCGATGGCGTCGACGTTGACGCTCCCGAGCGACCGGATCCGGTTTTTAAGTTCGGCCAGACGCCTGGTGGCCTCCGGCACATCCTCGGCGGGCCGGACGATGGCCTCCGCCTCGCTGCGGGTAAGCTCGTATTCCTCATACAGACGGCGGACCACGTCGTCCGCCTCCCGGCCGGCGGCGGCGCATTTTTCCTCGATACGGGCGGCTTCGAGTCCCGCCTTTTCCCGTTCTTCGGATTTATCCCGCGACTGCTGACGCAGGGCGGCCTGCTCGGCTTCACCTTTGGCACGTTCCGCCATCAGCTCGTCGATCCGGGCCCCGGTTCCGGCCGCCCGGGTACGCAGCACCCCGGCCTGTTCAGTCAGAGCGGCGGCGCGTTCCTCCAGCGTTTCATTCGTCCGGGCCAGTTCCTCCGTCTGACGATGCAGGGATTCCCTGGCTCCCGCTTCGTCCGCGAGGCGGACCTGCAGATCCGCGATAGCGGCGTGCTCGGCCTCGATTTCCTTCTCGATCGCCAGCTTCTGCAGCCGCATCTCCCCGATGCCGGCGGAAAGTTCCTCCCGGCGGCGGGACAATTCCTCCCGGTTGCCGCTTAAAGCAGCCAGCTCCTCCTCCACGGCCGCTTTCCGGGCATTCACATCGACAGCTTCGGCCTCGGCTTCAGCGGACTGGCGGCGGCATTCCTCTGCCCGTTCCCCGAGAGCGGCCCGTTCTGCTTCCCCCTCTTCGAGGGCACGGCGGGCGGCGTCGGCCTGCTCGGACAGGCGGCGCACTTCGCCTTCCAGCCGGATTTTCTCTTCACCCGCGCTCGACAGCTCGCCTCTCGCCCCGGTCAGGGAGGCTTCGGCAGCGGCAACCTCCTGGGACAGGCGTGTCACCTCATCCTTGGCCGCACGGGCTTTTTCGGTCAGTGCTTCGGCGTCCTTCCGCAGCCGTTCGATCTCGGCCCGGCGGGACAGCAGACCCGCGCCCTTGACACTGGATCCGCCTGTCATGGAACCGCCGGCGTTGACCACCTGACCGTCCAGCGACACGACCCGGAACCGGTAATGGTAGCGCTTGGCGATCCGCACCGCGGCGTCGAGATCCTCCGCCACAGCGGTGCGGCCGAGCAGACTGCGCACCACGCCGTCATAAGCGGGCGCCGCCGATACAAGGGCGGAAGCGAGGCCGACGAAACCCGGTTCCTCTTCCAATCCCTTTTCCGTCAGTTCGGACCCTTTGACAGAGGACAGGGGCAGGAAGGTCGCCCGGCCGCCCTTGGTTTCCTTTAAGTACCGGATCGCCTCCTTGGCGTCCTCTTCCCGGTCGCAGACGAGGTTCTGAGCCGCCCCGCCGAGGGCGGTCTCGACCGCCAGGGCATAGGCCGGCGCCGCCTGAACCAGGCGGGAAACCGGACCGTGGATGCCTGTGAGCTCACCCCGGTCAGCCTGCTTCATCACGGCCTTGACACTCTGGGCAAAGCCCTCGAGGTTCCGCTCCATCTCTTCGAGCAGCCGGACCCGGCGAACCTTTTCCCCCGCGTCGAGGCCGAGCTTGTCCGCCTCTTCCTTAGCGGTGGCGAGCTTCGCGGCCCGGGAGCGGTACCGCATCTCGTACCCCGCCAGGCTGTTCTGGAGTTCCTCCGCCCGCTCGCCGGCATGGCGCAGATCCTCCGCCCGGGCGGCCAGCTCCTTTTCCGCTGCGGCGCTCTGCTCAGTCCGCAGAGAAATGCCCGCAGCCAGCTGGGACAGGCGCATGGTGATTTCTGAAAGCGAGGATTCGCTCGTGACCGAGCGGACCCGGATATCGGACAGGCGGAGTGCCAGCGCCGCCGCCTCCTTCGAGAGTTCCTCGATCCGGCCGGAGAAGGAATCGTGGCTCTCCAGAAGCCCGGAAAGCTCCGCTTCGAGCGCCCGCCGGCCGTCCTCCGCCGCGGCTGCGGCGGTCTCTTTCTCGGCGATGGCGGCCTCCCTGGCGGCGATATCCCGCCGGATGCCCTCGCCGCCCTCTTCGGATTGGGCGAGCTGGGCGTTCAGGCGGCCGATGGTCTCGTTGTTGTGGAAGATATCGTTGCGCAGAAGCCCCGCGTCGCTCTCACAGCGGGCGGCTTCTTCCTCGAAGCGGCGTGCCTCCTGTCGCACCTCGTCCATCCGGACGGTCAGACGCTGAGACGCTTCGGCAAGCTCGTCAATGCGCGCTTCGATCTCCTCGGCGGCCTCTCCCGCGGCGTCGTACTGGGTGCGGGCGAGCTCGAGCTTGGCATTCAGGTCCCGCAGTATGTCCCGGCTCTGCTCGATGGTGCGCAACCACAGGCCGATCTCGACCTCTTTTTTCTCCCCTGCCAGGGCGAGATACTTCTTGGCCTTCTCGGCCTGAATTTTCAGAGGCCCGACCCGTTCCTCCAGCTCGGTGACGATATCCCGCAGCCGGAGCAGATTGTCCTCCGCCGCGTTCAGCCGCCGTTCCGCCTCGTTTTTCCGGTAGCGGTATTTGGAAATGCCAGCCGCTTCCTCGAAAATTTCGCGGCGTTCTTCCGATTTGGACGCTACGATATCCCCGATCCGGCCCTGGCCGATGATGGAATAGCCGTCCCGGCCGAGGCCGGTATCCATGAAGAGCATCTGGACGTCCTTAAGACGGACAGACGCGCCGTTGAGCAGATATTCGCTTTCCCCCGAACGGTAATACCGGCGGGTAACTTTGATGTCATCGGCATCGAAATCCAGTCCCCGGGCGGTGTTGTCCACCGTCAGGGACACCTCCGCGAAACCGACGGCCCGGCGGCTCGATGTGCCGTTGAAGATGACGTCCTCCATTTTCGAACCCCGCAGGCTCTTGCTCGACTGCTCGCCGAGCACCCAACGGATGGCGTCACTGATATTGGATTTACCGCTGCCGTTCGGGCCGACGACGGCGGTGATGCCCTGTCCAAAGGTAAACACCGTCTTGTCGGGAAAGGATTTGAAGCCCTGTATTTCCAAGGATTTGAGCAGCACCGTTTCACACTTCCTTACTGGATGGGGCCAAGCCGCCGATCCGTACCTGATAAAGGGGCAGGGCGGGATCTCCCGCCACCGCCGCCGTATAGCCTCGTTCTTCAAACCACCGGATGGTCTCCCGCCGCTGTCCGATCATTTTGGAGAGAGCACGGGGATGGACAAAAAAGCGGACAGGACCGGGTGTCAACCGTTTCTCCCGCAAAAGAGCGGCCGCGCGGTCCCGGTAAATCCGCGCTTCACACAGCTCCCGGAAGGCCGGATGCCAGGGACCCGCCTCCCGGCCATTCTCGAGTCCGGGTGACGCGTGCAGGCCCAGCCGAATGACCGGGATGCCGCGTTCCTCCTCGAAAAAGAGCAGGAGAGCGGCGCAGAGCGCCACCGCCTCCTCCAGCGACGGCGGGGTATAGGTTCCGCTTCGGACGGCATCCGCAAGCGGGGTGCCCCGCAGCACAATCGTGGGATAAATCCGCACCGTATCGGGATGCAGGTCCGCAAGACGGCGGGCGGTTTCCCGATCGCCGTCCGGAGCGCTTCCCGGCAGTCCCGTCATCATCTGCAGGCCCAGGGAGAGCCCCGCTGCCCGGATCAGCCCCGCCGCCCGTTCGACATCGGCCGCGGTGTGGCCCCGGCCGTTCCAGGCGAGCACGGCGTCGTCCATGCTCTGGGCGCCGAGTTCCACCGCCGTTACCCCCCGCGCCGTCAGCTCAGCGAGGACCGCTTCGTCCACGCAGTCGGGCCGGGTGGACAGGCGGATTCCCGCAAAA
>CABQAA010000098.1 GCA_902461995.1 uncultured Oscillospiraceae bacterium
GGATCTTCCACCACATGAAACTGCAAAGGGATGAACACCATGATCCATTCGTCAGCACATCAGAACCGCAGCCCCCTCGCATCGGCAACGGCAAGCCGGACACGTTCCCTTCGCCTGGCCGGACGGCTGACACGGGGCCTCGGCAAAGCCATCCTGCTCATCGGGCTGTGTTTTGTCATGATTTACCCGATGCTGTTCATCCTGTCGTCGGGCTTCAAATCCATCGAGGATATCTACAATCCCTCGGTGGTCTGGGTTCCGCAGCAGTTCAGCCTGCAGGCGATGAACGTCGCCATCCGCATTCTGGAATATCCCAAGGCCCTGCTGAAAACCGCGACCATACTCGTGCCCAGCGTGATTCTCCAGCTCATGACAGTGCTTCTCGCCGGTTACGGATTTGCACGGTTCCGGTTTCCGGGCCGCAACCTATTTTTCGGAATTCTGATCTTCACCATCATTGTCCCGGTCCAGTCTTACATTATTCCCCTGTTTGTCAATATGAAGAGCCTTAACCTCATCGATAAACCAGCCGTGTTTTATGTTCTCGCTCTGTTCGGCATGGGTATCCGGTCAGGACTTTGTATCTTTATCATCCGCCAGTTTTTCCGCAACATGCCAACCGAACTGGAAGAAGCGGCTATGATCGACGGCTGCGGGTCTTTCGGAACGTTCATGCGGGTCATGATTCCGAACACCCTGCCGCTGATCGCGACGGTACTCGTATTCTCCATCGTGTGGTATTACAACGATTATTATTTGTCCGCCATTTTCTTTCGCGCGGATTTTCCATTGTCCGTAAGCCTAACCAATATGAGTAAGCTGCTCGGCACCTACAGCCAGGGCCTGCAGGGTATAGGCGGCATGACGGGACAGGAGTTGGGGCTTATGAAAGAACCGGTCCTCGCCTGCGGCTGTCTGCTGACCCTGCTTCCTCTCGTGCTGATGTATGTCCTTCTGCAGCGCTATTTCACCGAAGGCGTGGAGCGCAGCGGCATTGTCGGCTGACCGTCTTCCCCGTGTGATTTTGCCAGTTTGGCAGGAAAGGATCAATCACTATGAAAAAAGCGTCTGTCATCCGGTCGGCGGCCATCGCGTTTACGGCCCTGCTGACCATCTCGGCCGCGGCATGCAGCGATGGAAGTGGTTCCTCGAGCGGTGCGCCGGCCGGCCAAGACAAAACCGCCGGGCTGGCGGCTGAAAAGGGCAAAAAGCTCACCTTCATGCTTCCGGCGTTTGATTATCAGGACGACTCCAAATTTGAAAATCAGGTTCTCAATGCCTTTAAAGAAAAATATCCCGAAATCGAGCTGGAGCTCATCACCGCCTCCATCGACAACTGGATGGTCAAGCTGCGCACCAGCGCGAGCAGCGGTGAACCCATCGACGTGTTTCAGGACAGCGCCAACAACAACCCCATGTATGCCCTGCGCGGCATCAACCAGCCTCTGCAGAACTATATCGACATGAGCAATCCGAATCTGCACAAAGAGACTATGGACACTGTGTTCTGCTACGATGGCAATTATTACGTTGCCGTGACCGAACCCGATCCTTGTGTACTCTTCTATAACAAGGACATTTTTGAAAACGAAGGGCTGGAAAGCCCGGAGGATCTCTATAAGGCCGGCAACTGGAATTTTGACAGTCTGGCCCGCATTGCTAAACAGCTGACCTACAACAACAATTCCGGAAAGCGATGGGGACTCGCCTGCAATTATCCTTACATCTTTTTCGGGGCGAACGCCACCTCCATGGTCAAGCTGGACAAGGAGTATAAATATACCCTGAACATCACCGACCCCAACCTGCAAAAATCCCTGGAAGTGATTCAGGACGCTTGGTACACCAGCCAATGGGAAGGCTGGGAGGGTTCCCCCTGGTCCTCCTTCTACAACGGATCCGCTGCCATGCTCGCGGATTTCAAATGGGTGGAGCAGAGCATTCTGGAAGCCAAGGAGTACGGATTGTGTGATTTTGAATACGGCATGGTGCCCATGGCGACCGGTCCCAACAATCCGGACGGACTGACTCCCATGACGGCCTTCGGCTACGCGATGGGCAACGGCTGCGACACCCCCTACCATTCCGGCACGCTCATCGATATGCTGATCAATGGCGAAGCGGAGGACAACGCGAAAAATTACGCCAATTTCCCCGAAGAGCATATGAAGCTCTATGAGGAACTCTCCAAAAAACTCTATCCCATCAACAGCTACGACTCGGCTGTGGGCGGCGCGTTTGAAATCTGCCAGGCCATCGGTGCAGGCCAAAGCATTCCCCAGGCCATCGCAGAATACACGCCTATCTATCAGCAGAAAGTCGATGAGGCCAACGGCGTAATCCAGGGTGCTGACTCTTGATCCATCCGGAAAGGCAGGGATGATAAACGTGAAATTGAAACAACTCGGTGCGGGCCTGCTGGCCGCTCTGATGCTGATGGCCGCCGCAGGCTGCAAACACGAGGATCCAGTATCCGATTCCTCCATCGGCGATAACAGTCTCAACCCTTCGTCCGACGGCTCGGAAACGAATGGTACCGATTCGACCGGAACCGATTCGTCCGGCAGCGACTCCAATTCTTCGGGTTCCGATTCGACGCGGCCTACCACGACGACCACTTCTCCAATCGTAACCAATCCGACCGAAACCGATTTCATCATTACAAAGGACGGCGAGGTCAAAGCCTGCATCGTCATTCCGTCCTCCGCCTCGAGCAAGGTCCGGGACGCGGCTGAAGACCTCCAAACCGTTCTGGAACAGATCACGGGAGTCAAACTGGATATTGTGGCGGACGATGCCACCATCCCCCAGGCCAACCGGATTCTGGTGGGCCCCACCGCCCAGACCAAACAGCTGGGCATCTCGCAGCCGACCGGCTACCCGAACAAGGAACGCGTCATCGTCAAACGGCAGGACAAGAATCTGATTCTCATCGGCAACGACGACGCGGTATACAAGGGCACACAGTTTGCCGTCAACATGTTCCTCGAACGGCTCGGCTGCGGCTGGTATGGGCCGCAAGCCCTGTGGCAGGTTGTTCCGGAAATGAAAACCGTTGCCCTCGATAAACTGGACATCGACCATACTCCGCAGTTCTCTGCCCGCATCAGCAACGTGTTCATCAATTATGAGAAATTCTCGGAAAGATGGTACATGGGCGGCGATGAAAAGGACGTGGGACACCACATCACGGAACTGATCCCGCGCGACACCTATTATCCGACTCATCCCGAGTGGTTCGCGATGGTCGGCGGCAAACGGGATCCCTACAGCGCATCGGATACCTACTGGCAATACTGCTATTCCAACAAGGAATTTGCCAAAGAAGTTGCCAAAAAACTCAAGGAAAAATTCGCCGCGAATCCTTATCTCACGAACTATGCCATCGGCGCCAACGACGGCTGGGAAAAGAACTGGTGCGAATGCAGCGACTGCACCCGTCTCGGAAATGACACCGACGAGCTGCTGACCTTCGCGAACAATGTGGCGAAAGAGCTTAAAGGCCAATATGCGGACAAAACGCTGACCATACTCAGCTACCATTCCATCTATTTCCCGCCGCAGAATGTCAAAGCCGATCCGATGGTCGACGTCATGTTCTGCCGCGAAACAAGCATGATGGCCCCCCTCGACCTGAGCCTGAAGCTCCCGACCGGCTACAACGCCATTACACACAACACCTACACCCAGTCCTGGCTGGACAATTTTAAGAGCTATATACAAAAAGCCAATTTGACCAACCGGTCGATCTGGGAATGGAACTGCATCGCGGCCGACAAACCCGCTTGGGCGGAAATCCCCTGGGTTCAGGGCAACGTCGCGACCCGCAACCAGAAGCTCTGGAAGGACAACGGCGCCTCTTACATCTATTACGATCAGGGGCCCAGCGCCACCTACCACGAAAACCGGACCAGCTTCGCCGTTCGGTGGCCGCTTTGGTACGTTTCCTCGAAGGGCATGTGGGATGCCAGCCTCAGCGGTGAGCAGATCCTGATGGATGCCTGCCAGAAACTCTTTGGAAATGCCGCCAATGAGATGTTCACCTATTACGAGGCGCTGGCCGACAGCAGTGAACAATGCCGTTCCGCCAACACCATCTGCTGGGTACCGCCCGAGCCGTCCGAGGTATATACATCCTCACGGGTCAAGGTCATCGAAGCTGCGGTACAAGCGGCTAAAGCCAAGATGGGCAGCGTCACAGCGGTACAGAAGGAACGTATGGAAAACCAATTCACCTACTGGACCAAAGCCAAAGGACTCATTCAATTCTAAAGCAATCAGTCCCCCCGTATAAAGCATACGGGGGGACTTTTCCGTTTCTCCCCCGCTGTCGGCCTTATCTTGTTAAAACCTCTGTTCGATTTCGCTTCTGTTTTATCCACTCATAGGTTGCAATTAAAACATCGTTTTTTGACCGATCCTTGGCCTTTTGAGCGGCTTACACTTGAATATGATACGCTCCGATGTCGTCTTCATCGATTTGGCAGGCCGGATCGGACGGTCCGATGCCGGCCAACAAAAGAATCCTCTTACAACCAGCAACAGACTATTTCCGTGGAAACATGCATCCGCCCAGCGTCATCGCAGACTTGACACATGCCTTCATGTATACAGACCCGGCCGGACGGGGAGTTTCCCTGTCCGGCCGGTTTCATTATGGCTGATCCATTGGATTTTGGAATTCGAGGGGTCAGCGGTCCTCCCGACGAAGGACAGGTGCCGCCACTGGAGCCGTCACCGGGACGGAGGCGTCGGCCGTACGGGTGCCGCTGTTGGCCGGCATACTGTTAAAGTAATTGACCACGCCGTTCGTCACCGCCTGCATGAGCTTATCCCGGTATTCGGGCTTCAGCAGGCATTCCATGTCAACTTTATTGGTCTGGAAACCGCATTCGATGAGGACGGACGGCATATCATGGATCATCCGCGTCAGATAGAGGGTTCCCCAGCGGACCGGTTCCGCGCGGGGCGTTCCAGCCGCGCTCGTTCCCACCCCGTATTGGCTCTCCGCGGCGTGGATCTGATCATAGAGCATCTGCCCCGCTTCGTAGCCGTATTCGCTGTAATAATGCACCGAGGCGCCCGTAGCCTTGCTGTTGTTGGCCGCGTCCATGTGAATGCTGATAATCAGATGATACCCCCGGTTGTGGGCCAGGGTCGGCCGGTTAGTCAGATCCAGAACGACGTCGGAGGTCCGCGTCATATCCACCTTGGCACCGAGAGCCGTCAGCATATCCCGCAGCTTAAAGGCATAATCCAGGTTGAGCTTGGCCTCAGCCGGTTTCTCATAGGGGCCGCCGTGGCCGGGATCAATCAGAATATACACGCCCGACAAACGGCTGGACGCCGGATTCGAGGCGATATCGGCCGGATTCAGGAAGGACAGATGCAGATTGCCGTCGTTATCCCAAACCTCGGAGAAGCCATAGAAAGCCCCTTTATGGCGCAGATACATCCGCAGTGTCCAGGAGGTCTCGTTTTCTTTGATCCATTCCGCCGAGCGGATCAGCGGACTGTCCGAAAAATCCGGAGCATCCCCGACAGACGAGAGATAATAAAAGGTTACATCCACATATTCCGCCGTCAGCCCCGTCGAATTGACCGAGTAATTCGGCTGGCTGGTGGTGGAATCTTTCCGGTAGCTCTGCGGAGCCAGTTTGACATTATAGGGAATGCGCCACTGCGAACTGAAGATCAGCATGGTATGGCTTTTGCCAATGGTCACTTTCGGAGTGCCGATCTCATTGGCGTTGAAGGATTCGCTGCTGTACAAGGCGGCATCCTTCGTATACACCCGTCGGCCGGACGCAAAGAGATAGTAGGAACGGTTGGTACTGCCGGTATCATAGACCGTTTTGACGTAACAATCGGTAGTCCCCTTGGGAAGCTGAGAATTGTAGGAACGGGAATAGTCGTCCGTCGTGGTGCCGAGGAAGGTTTCCGCATATTCCGCCGTGATGATGGCGACCTGCCCGCTCGTCACCTGTCCCCCCTTGCCGAGGGTAGGCGACAGAGTCTGCAGGCCGTCGAGGGTATCCGGCAGTTCCACATCGGGCAAAGAAGAGCTCTCATCCGGCAATGCATTGACCGTAATGGTGCCGCCGGTCTGGCTTTCGGACAACCCGTTGTAGGTAGCCGTGACCTTGACGGCGCCGAGGGTCTGCGCCTTGCCGACGATGCCGTCCGGCAGATCAAATTCACCGGAGTAATTGACAAATTCCGAGTTCTCGTCGCTCGCTTCGTCGTCCTTGATGGGAGCCGCGACCATGGTAACCTTGGTGTTGCCGACCGCCGCGGACACGGTCGATCCTTTGCGGGCGACCGCGTTGATGATGATGGATCCACCGCCGTCAAAAGCCATATCCGAGGTCGGTGTCATGCTTTGGAGCACCACGACCTTGTAGGTGATTTTATAGGTGACGGTTTTCCCCTTGTGCGCGAGGACAAAAGTATTCACCCCGGGGGTCAGCGTAAAGTCCCCGGAGAAAAAGCCGTGTTCGGAGAGTTCTACGGTTTCACCATTGATGGTAAACGGGAAATTCGGATCGGCGCTTCCCTGAAACAACAGCCCCGACTCATTGGTGGTGAAGGTCGTTTTGGCAGGAGCCGTGACTTTGAGAGTATCCGAGATATACTCGGACAGAAGTGTGCCATTATACGCCTTCATCAGGGCCGCCGTGCTGCCGCCGGGATCCGCCATAAGTGCCGCAACCGAATCGAAGACGCTCCCCTTCCAGGACGCCGCCCCCCGGCAGGCAACCAGCTGTTCCGACAGCTGGCTCGGAGAATTCCAGCCTCGCTCTTGTCCTCCTGCCTTTGAGGCGGCGTGAGAGATATAAAGAGGGGTGCCGGTCCTTTCGCACACGGAAGACCACCACCTGAGCACCGCTCCAAAATTCGCCGTGCGGTGCGTCGTGGATGTAAAGTCTTTCACCATGACGAAATTGAAAAGTCCCGCTTCCACCCAAGAGAGGGTATCGGCATGGCCGTCGGTCATTTCTTCATAATAGCTGGCCGTGTCGGAGCCTTTCTCATGG
Source organism: uncultured Oscillospiraceae bacterium (assembly GCA_902461995.1). Classification (GTDB taxonomy): domain Bacteria; phylum Bacillota; class Clostridia; order Oscillospirales; family Acutalibacteraceae; genus UMGS1623. The sequence continues at coordinate 7,038 of CABQAA010000098.1, forward strand.
TTCGTCTTATGGGCCCAGATGCCACGGGACAGCAGGCCGGTATAGAAATTGCGGTTGGCATGATGAACCGCTGCGACCGCCCGCTCCATTACTTCGGTAATGGCCTGTGCTGTAAAGGTATCCACATTGTCAAGCTCCGACTGCGCGGCAAAGGCCTCGGGATTGCCGGTTTTCCCCCCGGCAAAACTCACGTTGTCAAACGCATATCCGTCAAAGCGATAGAGAGGGGCCGCCTCTTCGACCATCGCCACCATTTTATCCGCCACAGCCTTGACGGTCGGATCCCAATACGCTTCGTCCGCCATATGGAAATTGAACACGCCGTACACGAAGAGGCCGGACGACTTGGCTGTGGAGACAATATAGTCCAACACATCGAACGCCTGGCCGGCCTCATCCTTAAGGGAGGCGGTCTCCAAAACCGCGGACGGATAAAGAGCGTTTTCCCCCTTCGACAAGGGAACAAACACGGTGTTGAAATTCCA
>CABQAA010000099.1 GCA_902461995.1 uncultured Oscillospiraceae bacterium
CCGCTGCATACCGAACACAAAATCCTGCGCCGTTACAGGGGTGGGGGATTTCCACAGGTTGTCGTCCTTTTTGGATTTTTGGATGCTCCAATAGGAGTCCCGCAGGGTAAAGGTGTACACCCGGCGATCTTCCGAGACCGTCCAGGTTGCAGCAGCGGGGACGGCGTCGCCGTTTTCATCGAGACGCGCGAGGCCCTCAAACAAAGCTGCCGCCATGGTGACGGAGGAGCGGTCGGTGGATACTTGAGGATCGAGTTGGCGGGGATCGGTTTCAAGCTGGAACCGGAAGGATTTTCCTTCCGGTGATTTTTTTCGGCAGCCCGGAATGGCAAAAAACGCCAACAGGCAGGCGGCTGTGAGTGCCGCGGCGCGCAAAAAAAGACGCATATCTGGAAAATCCTCCCTCCAGGTGAATTTGGCAACGCTATCAGTATACCCTGTATGGCCGGGGAAAACAATTGAAAAAATCCGGCTTTCATGTTAAGATTTTCTGAACAGGAAAGGACGTGACAATATGGCGGCGACAAATGGGTTTTCGCGGGGCATCTACGCCTGGTTCGGCTATGAGCTGCCGCTCGCGTCCTCTCTGCAGCGGATTTGGGAAGCGGGATTCGATACGGTGAGCCTGTGGTGGGCGGACGCCCCGGATGGCCTGACACGGACCGCTCAGGCGGATCTCGCGCGAACGACAGGGCTGCGGGTGGAAAACGCGCACGCCCCTTTTGACGGCTGCAACGATCTGTGGATTCCCGGCATCCGGGGAGATGAGGCCGCGGATGCCCTGCTTGCCTGCGTTTCGGACTGCGCGGCGGCGGATGTCCCGGTTCTGGTGGTGCATCTGACCGACGGCGCGTCTCCGCCGCCCGATTCGCCTATCGGCCCTGACCGTCTGCGTCCCATTGTGGAGATGGCGGAGCGGCGTGGCATAAAGCTCGCATTTGAAAATCTGCGGCATATCCCGCATCTGAAACGGGTGCTGGACACCTTCGACAGCCCGGCCGTCGGCCTTTGCTACGACAGCGGCCACCATCACGGCTGGGGCCGGGAGGCGGACTGGCTGACCGATTACGGTTCCCGCCTGTTTGCTCTCCATCTCCACGATAACGACGGCAAACAGGACCGCCACAGCCTGCCTTTTGACGGCGGGATCGATTGGCGGCATCTCGCCCGGCAGATTGCCCGGACCGGGTATGCGGGCCCGACGACGCTGGAAGTTCAGGCGGGCGGCGGATATGAGGAGCGGATGACCGCCGCGGCTTTTCTGAAAAGGGCCGCCTATGCGGCCGCCCGCATCGGGGCGATGCGGGCGGAAGAGGGGGCAGGCGTTCAGCGTTCGATGGCGGAGACCTCACCCTGCCGTTTGTAGATGCTTTCGGACGGCACAAAGCCCCGGACCATCGACAGGGGATAAATCCGGGCGCCCCGGCCGATCACGGTGCCGGGATTGAGCACGCTGCCGCAGCCGACTTCCACGCCGTCGCCCAGCATGGCGCCGCATTTTTTGAGCCCGGTTTCAATCTTCTCACCTTCGCAGAGAATGGTGACGAGGGTTTTGTCGCTTTTGACGTTGGACGTGATGGATCCCGCCCCCATATGGGACCGGAACCCCAGCACCGAGTCTCCGACGTAGTTGTAATGGGGGACCTGCACGTTGTCGAACAGGATGACGTTTTTGAGTTCGGTGGAATTGCCGACCACAGCACCGGCACCGACCAAAGCGCTGCCGCGGATGAAGGCGCCGTGCCGCACTTCCGCACCCTCGCCGATGATGACGTCGTCCCCGAGGTAGGCGGAGTCGAACACATGGGCCGTTTTGTGCACCCAGACGCCCGGGCGGGGGGAATCGTATGCATCTGTCGGCAGCTTGCTCCCCAGAGACCGGATAAACTCCCGGATTCCGGAGAGTGCTTCCCACGGATAGGTCACGGATCGGAGCAGGGGGCCGGCCATGGTATGGTCGAGATCGTACAGGGCTTCGACAGTCAGGCTGGATTTCATCAACAACACTCCCACAGTGCAAATTCCGCGGCTGCGCTCCCACAAGCGCTGGCCGCGTTTCTATTGTAACGCTTCGCGTTCCAGAGGGCAAGATCCTGTGAAAAGTTTCCCGATTTTCGCCTATTTTCCCGAATGGGTTGCACGCAGGGGCAAAACGTTTTATAATACCGGTATATTGGTTGCCGGATGGGAGGCTATTATGAACGTACAGTGGAGATCCTACGGCTGGCAGGAGCCGGGGGCGGAGGAAATACCGCCGTTAAAGAAAAATGCCAACTTCGTCGGTGTGCTGATGCTGGCGCTGATCGGCGCGGCCTTTTTCCTGCCGTCGCTTCTGCTGCTGTTCCTGCAGATAACAGGGGCTGCGGACATGTCGATGCCGCAGTACGGCCTTGGCACAACGGGGTATACTCTGTTTTCGATGGCGTCGTATCTGCTGTATCTCGCCCTGCCGTCCATTGCCGTGGCTCTGATTATGCGGCGGGATTTGCGTCCCTTTCCCACAAAGCGGCTGGCACCGTCCGTCTTTATTCCCGCTGTTATGGCAGGGCTGGGGCTGGTGGTGCTTGCCAATCTGGTCGCGAGCATTCTGATGAATATTCTGGCCTCCTTCGGCTTCCCTTGGCCGAACTCGGCCAGTGTGATGGACAAGTCGGTCCTGAGCCTGGTGCTGAGCATCGTATCGACGGCGGTGCTGCCCGCGCTGGTGGAGGAAATGGTCTTCCGCGGTTACGTACTGGGCGCTCTCCGTCCCCAGGGAGATGGGCTGGCGATTGTTCTTTCGGCGATGCTGTTCGGTCTGCTGCACGGCAATCTGCTGCAAATTCCTTTTGCCTTTATTCTGGGCTTGATTTTTGCTTATCTGACGGTGCAGACCGGCTCCATCTGGCCGGCGGTGTTGATTCATTTTCTCACCAACGCCTTCTCGGTGGTCCTCGAATATGCGGGCCAGTTCCTGCCGAATGAGGGAGCCCAGGGAATGCTCAACGGGGCGGCATTTGCGGTTATGGCGGTCGTCGGGATCATCGGCACCGCGATTCTGTGGGCCGGGCATCGGGACGGGGATACCGCAAAAACGGCACTCCTGCGCCCGGTGGGAAACGGATTCTCGCGTTTTACTGTCGGCCGGCGGGCGGGATGGATTCTGACGGCCCCGGCGATGCTGATCGGCCTGATCGGGCTGGTGCTGATGACGGTGCTCAACGTCGTGACGGCGTGGTGATTTCGAGGAAAGGACCTTTTTGCTCATGACGGATGAAGACTATATGAGGCAGGCGCTGAACTTGGCGTTGGAAGCGGCCGCGGAGGGGGAAGTGCCGGTCGGCGCCGTCGTGGTCAAGGACGGCGAGGTGATCGGGACCGGGCGCAATCGGCGGGAAACGCTGCGTCATGCGCTGTCCCACGCGGAGGTCGAGGCCATCGACAAAGCCTGCCGCCGGCTCGGCGGATGGAGGCTCTCTGGCTCCACCCTCTACGTGACGCTGGAGCCTTGTCCGATGTGCGCGGGCGCGATACTGAACGCCAGAATCGACCGGGTGGTATTCGGGGCATCGGATCCAAAGGCGGGATCTTTGGGATCGGTGACCGATCTCACGGTGTTCCCGTATAATCACCATCCGGCAGTCGAAAAGGGAATTTTAGGAGATTCCTGTGCGGAGGTTCTGTCCGCGTTTTTTCAGAATCTGCGGAAGCGGAAGGCGACCGATCGATAACGTACAAAATGTGTGAAATCGTACAGAGGTGTCATCATGTCGACAGTCTATCTCGTCGTGCCCTGTTATAATGAAGAAGAAGTCCTGCCCGAGACGGTCCGCCGCCTCACCGAAAAACTGAACGCCCTCATCGAAGCGGGCCATGCGGATGAAAACAGCCGTTTTTTGCTTGTGGATGACGGCAGCAAGGACAAAACCTGGGAACTGATTGATCGTTTCAGCCGGGAGAATCCGCTGTGCGCGGGTCTGAAGCTGGCGCATAACCGGGGGCATCAGAATGCTTTGCTTGCCGGGTTGATGACCGCACGGGAAAAGGCGGACTGCGCGATCAGTCTCGATGCCGATCTGCAGGACGACATCGACGCACTCGACGGATTTCTTGAGAAATTCGAAGAGGGCTGCGACGTCGTATACGGTGTGCGGAACAAGCGGGATACCGACAGCTTTTTCAAGCGGTCATCAGCACGCGGTTTCTATAAGGTGATGAAGATGCTGGGAGTGGATGTGGTATACGACCACGCGGATTACCGCCTGATGAGCCGTCGCGCCCTCGACGCCCTGCGTGAATATCGAGAGGTCAATCTATTTCTGCGGGGTGTCGTCCCCCTCATCGGCTATCGCAGCGACTATGTGTATTACGACCGGCACGAGCGGTTTGCGGGCGAGTCGAAATATCCGCTGAAAAAGATGATCTCGTTCGCCATCGACGGCATCACGTCGTTCAGCGTCAAGCCGCTGAAGCTCATCTCCAATTTGGGGATTCTCATTTCCGCGCTCAGCATTCTCGGGCTGCTGTATGCCCTGATCTCTTATTTTGTGGGCGTCACGGTGGCGGGCTGGACGGCGATCGTCTGCTCTATCTGGCTGCTGGGCGGCATCCAGCTGCTGTGCATCGGGGTCCTCGGCGGATATATCGGCAAAATCTACAGCGAGGTGAAAGCCCGTCCCCGCTTCCGGGTGGAAACCTACCTGGATCATGGAGAGACGCAGACGCCGCAACAGGATTCTGTTCGGTCCTAAAGTGGGTGTGAGCAGGAAAGCCGCGGCTCGGCCGTCCTTCTATAACATATATACGGTGTGTGGCAAAAAGCCCGCCGGAAGACGACGTCTTCCGGCGGGCTTTTGGATGGATCGGATTTAAGCGGCGGTCCCGGCCGTATCAGACGAAGAATCATCCGACGAGGCGGCGGAGAAAGTGATCCAGCCGTCCCCTTTGTTCATGGCTTCACGGCAGGCAGTGAGGCCGTCCCCCACCAGTTTCATTGTCCGGTCATAGGATCGGTTCGCATAGGTCAGATCGACGTCCGGGATGCCGAAGGCGGATCCCCAGTTATCCACCGATTTGTCAAGCGGCACGACCTTGTAATTGAGCCCGTTGACGGAGGCGCTGTCTTTATAGCGGTAAGACCAGGTGGGGAGCACCTCGATACCCGTCAGCTTGACCACGCCGTCGCTGTATTTGGTAAACGTGGTTTGGAATAGCAGGCCGTCTTCGGTGTGGCCGTTGTCGTTGCAGTCGGTTACGTGCTGGTCCCACTTGGCGTCGTTGTAGCGGTTGGCGACATCGGGGATGGGGCAGCTCACGTGGTCTTGGAAATTGCGGCTGTTGGACCGGTTGCCGCCGTACATCGATTCGATCACCTGATTCGAGAGGAAATTGCCCATCGAATACAGACAGACCATCTGATTGCCGTTGTCCGAGGTGATCAGCTCGAGCGGCTGAATCTTATGGGGATGTCCGCCGATGGTGACATCTACCCCGAGCTCACACATTTTTTGGGCGATAGCGGTTTGATATTTGTTCGGCTTCAGGAAATACTCATAGCCCCAGTGGATATACAGCACGATCGCCTCGGCCCCATCCGCCTTCATATCGGCGATCTGCTTCTGCATATCGGTGTAGAACAGTTCCAGGTTCGCGTCGCTGAAGCGGTTCATGAGGGAGGAGGCGGAGGTATCCTGCCCATAGGTGTAGTTGACCATACCGACTTTGATGCCGTTCACGTCTTTGACCAGATACCGCTTGTCCGAAACCGCGCCGCGGGTGCCGATATAGTCCATACCGTTTTCCGTGAGGACGTCCCTGGTGGTGATATATCCTTGGGAACCGGCATCCCCCGCGTGGTTGTTCGCCAGCAGACCGAGAGTGTACCCCGCACCCGACACGGCCGTGATCAGGGAAGGGGGAATGCGGAATTGCATTTCCGGGGTTTCAAACCCGGAACGGGAGATCGCCAGCTCCACATTGATCGCCGCGTAATCCATTTTTTTGACATATGGGGAGACCAGCGCGAACATACCCGCAAAATCATAGCTTTTGTCCGCCTGGCGGGCGGCCAGCAGAACTGGCTTGTGGATCAGGATGTCTCCGGAATTCCCGATGGTCGCCGTGGCGACCGGAACAGGACCGGGCGGATCGGTGGGGGCGGCGGAGACATCGCTTCCGGTTCCATCGGAGGAAGGGGCCGGCCCGACAGCGGGCTGGCGGCGGATGAACGACACAAGACCGACCGTGACCAGGACGAGACCCAGGCATAAGCCGACCGACAGCACCCCTACGAGTATTTTCCGCCGTCTCCGGCTCTTGCGCGACCGTTTGACCGCCATGCAACCACCATCCTGTTTTTCTGAATTCCATCCAGTAGTATGCCGCGAAGGGCGGGGTCTGATTCCCACGGCTCCGGGACTTTTCCTGCCCATTGTACAATACCCGGGCGGAAACTGTCAATCCGTGCGGGGAATTTCTGAGAAAAGTTCCCGTTTTCTTAAGACATGCCGACCGCATCCGACAGAAAATGGGGTGCCGCGTGTGGACGGGCGTCGACATGCGGAAGAATTGGCAAATGCGCCGAAATTCACCATAATGTAAGAGGATTTCCATGCGGCAGTTTACGGTAAAGGGTGGTTTTACAAGAGGGGAGAGGTTGCCTTATGACGAAGCGGGTCAAACGGACCTTGGGGTTCGGCATACCGGCCGTGTGTGTACTGCTGGCGGTGGCCTGCGTGCTGCTGGTTTGGCGGAACGGGCGGGTTACCAAAACGCGGTTTCGCGCCGACTATACCGATGCTGGATATCAGGCGGCGAAGGCGGCCGGACGGTATACGCCGGTTGCACTCCGGCATCCGGTCGGAGGCGCGGAACTGTCGATTGAGGAGATTTATGCCGATAAACGGAGCGTGTTGATCCGGTATACGGTGACCGGCGGCGACAAGCCGCTGTCCGGGGACTCCTCGTCCTATCGGCTGGCGGACAAATGCCGCATCGAGATCGACGGGGCCGTATATGACAAGGCGGAACAGGCCCAGGAGGCCACGGGAAGCGAGAATGGCCGGTATGAAGCGGCGCTGCTGCTGTCGGCGGATGATCCGGAAGGGTTTTCTTTCAGCCGTTCGGCCCGACTTGTCCTGACGGTTGACGGCCTTCCGGACCAGCCCGAACCGGTGAAGCTGGAAACGACCTTTGAGGTGTATGAGGCCGCCAGCGAAGACACAGACGTCTCCCGGAAAATCGATGGCCGGACCGTGCGGCTGAAAGCGATCGAGAAGGGCGCGGCCACGCTGACGTTCCGGTTTGATAAGGCGGCGGATGAGGGGCTGGAATCCATATCGCTGCGAAGCGGCAATCAGACGTTCCAGCCGGTCCAAATCCTCTACTCGGAAAGCCTCGTGCAGTTCCCTGCGCTGAAGGAGGGGGCTTCCTACACCGTCCAAGTGAACGGGCAAACGCTGTACGACGGCGTATATTGACAAAAACCCGG
>CABQAA010000100.1 GCA_902461995.1 uncultured Oscillospiraceae bacterium
AAGGACGCATGCCCTTTAGTAAGGTCCAGTCGGTTTCGAGCAGGATTTCTAGGGTTTCGTCGCCGTCGAGATCGACTGCCCGGAGATAGATCCCTCCGTAGAGGAGGGATCCAACCCCGAAATCCATGAAAATGTCCCCATGAATTTTCAGCATTGTCAAGTTGTCTTCCTGCACCAGTTCCAGGGCGGTCATGTCATCCTCGTCCAGATCCGCCAAAATGGTCACAGAGCCCTGAAAGGCGTTGTACAGGTAGAGAACCGTGTTGGTGGAAACGATGCCCTTGGGCAGCTCCAGAAAATAAATTCGGCCGCTCATGCCGTCGGTGTCCGCTTTTTTCCTGGAAAGCACGATATCGAGCGAACGGACGACGCTGTTTTTCAGCGACGTGACCCCGACGATATCCAGGATACTGTCTGTATAGGGCTGTGAAAGATACAGCGTGATCAGATCACGCTCTTGGAAATACGCCTCGTCGTACCGTTCCAACATCGCACGGGCCGAGGCGTCAGGCAGACGGCTCCGCAAATCGGCCGCCCCCGCCGTATCGGTCAGGATCCGGTTGGCCGCGGCATTGCCCGTGTTTACGCCGACCGACTCCACCCGATACCGGGTGGTTTCCAGGGTTTCCGCCGGGGTGTCGCCAAAGGCTTCCACCTCAAAGACAAACCGGTCGCAGCCTTCCACATCGTCCTTGCCGATTTCCACAAACAGCGCCTGACGCAGCCCGGCATACGCGTCCGGATTCGGTTCGCTTTGGGAAAGGGTCACGGTGAGTGTGGAATCGGTCTTAACAACGCTTTTGACAAGCTTTGCATCATATCCGGTTTCCCACGGATAAAGCAGCATCAGCAGCGCATGCTTTTTGAAATACTCGTCGGTATAGGGAAGTTTTGTCTGTGCTTTTTTCGGATAGGACGGCAGTTCGACGTATGAGGACGGTTGGGTTTCGTCATCCATCAGCAGCCCGATCCGCATCAGCGATGTCATCAGTTCCGAATGGGATTCAATCAGCCGCAGGCTTTCCGAACGGTTGCCCTCCATGCCGTAATCCGCCTCTCCGAGAACTTCGCTCCGGGCTTTGAAAGACAGCTCCACCGTTCCGGGAGGTGTCGATGTGGCCGGTGAAAACGAGGGGTATAGCAGCGTAAGACTGACCGCCACGATCAGGAACAAGGAGGCGGCAAGTGCGACGATCGGCCGGCGCCACCATACTTTCCGGGTTGCCGGAACCTTTTCGGTTTCAAACGTGTAGCGGCTTTCATGCAAACCGGACTCGATCCGGTCCCACAGCGGAGGGGTATCCTGTTCGGCTGCTTGTTTGAGACTTTTTTGAATATCGCGGTTCGAGGGTGATTTCATGATGCATTCTCCCTTTCCATCATCAGCCGGCGCAGCTTTCCCATTGCCTGCCGCTTCCGCCAGGCAATTGTGCCCAGCGGCACATCCAGAATACGGGCCACTTCCCGCAGCGGAAGATCCGCGATCACATGCAGGGAAACCACCTGCCGTTCCGGTTCACTGAGTTTTTGAAGCGCGTCTTCCAGCAGCAGCCGAGTGCACGTCTCGTCCTCAGGACCGGCCGTAACAGGAATTGTCTCCAAGACCACGTCCTCTACCGGACTGACCCGGCTTTGTCGCCGCATCATTTCGGCGGCCGTATGGTGGGCGATGGTCATCAGCCATGCCCGGTGCCCGTTGCCTTGACGGTAAGTGTCGGCCTTTTTCCATACGCGCAGGAAGGTCTCTACCGCCGCATCTTCCGCATCGGCACGCTGCCCGCTCACCGAGAGGCACACCGCGTAAATGCTGGATGCATACGCGCGGTAGATATCCTCCAGACCGGTCACGTCTCCGGATGCCACACGGGCAATCGCTTGTTCAAAGCATTCATTGTCCAAGACGACGCCTCCTCTGTGAAAAGCTTTTCGCTTATTATACGACGGAGAGGAGATCTTTTTATGGGAAAGGGAGAAGAAAATATGGGATCTGACAATTTGGGGGGGCTTTATTCGGCTTGAAATGGCAGACTGATAGAATCACCTCCACTTTTATTCGGTTTTCGATGATTAAACACTAGATAAAAACAGAAATCGTGTACATCACGCCGGAAAAAGTGGGCACGAGGGGGTGAAACTCAAGCGGCGACTGTGGGCGGGGCAGCAAGCGAAAGCGAGGGGAAAACGCCAAAGGCGTTTTCGAGGGGGCCGCCGATGACGAAACCAAAGAGATGACTGTGGGCGGCCCCTGCTTGTGCATCCTCCCCAATAACCGTCGACACGTTTCGGGAAAATTCGGTAGCCAAATCGTGGGGGGACTCTTCCCACAAACGCGCGGGATGTGCTACAATAGACATGTCATGGAAATTTCCACAATAGATAGGCGGCTGTGCCGTTCGAAAGCACAGTCTTGCCAAAAATCGGGGACGAAAAAAGGAGACGTTGAATTTGGCGGATAAGTTTACCAGTGAGACGATTTTCAACCTGCAGGACCGCGTGGCGCCCCTGGACATCATCGCCCTTCCGGGAACGGAAGAACTCGGAGAGAAAATCAACGCGCATTTGCAGGAATGGGCCTGCAACAGCGGCCGGGAGCAGGATTCGTTCCTCATTCCGGTCGAATGTCCCCGTTTCTCCTCGGGGGACGGCAAAGGCATTATCAAGGCCAGCATCCGCGGCGACGATCTCTTCATCCTGGTGGATGTAGGCAACTACAGCTGCACCTACAACATGTTCGGCCAGAAGAACAGCATGTCCCCCGACGACCATTTCCAGGATCTCAAACGGATCATCCAGGCTGCGGGCGGCAAAGCCCACCGCATCAACGTCATCATGCCCATTCTCTACGGCGGGCGTCAGCACCGCCGCAGCTATCGGGAATCTCTGGACTGCGCGGTCGCGCTGCAGGAGCTCGAGCGGATGGGCGTGTCCAACATCATCACCTTCGACGCTCACGATGCCCGGGTGCAGAACGCCGTGCCGCTCATGGGCTTCGACAACGTGATCCCGTCCTATCAAACGCTCAAAGCCCTGTTCCGCCATTTCCCCGATATCATCCCCGACCGGGAACATCTCATGATCGTCAGCCCAGACGAGGGCGCGATGAACCGCAACATGTACTATGCGTCTATCCTCGGTGTCAGTCTCGGCATGTTCTATAAACGCCGCGATTACGCCCGCGTGGTCAACGGCCGGAACCCCATCATCGCCCACGAATATCTCGGCGAATCGGTGGAAGGGCTGGACGTTTTCATCGCAGACGACATCATTTCGTCCGGCGAATCTATGCTGGATATCGCCTATGAGCTGAAAAAGCGCAAGGCGGGCAGGATTTTCGCCTACGCGACCTATCCCATTTTCACGAACGGGCTGGAAAGCTTTGACAAAGCCTATGAAGAAGGCGTCATCGCGGGGGTGCTGGGCACCAACCTGACCTACCGGACCGAGGAACTCAAGCATCGGGAATGGTATGTCGACGTGGATGTCTCCAAATACATCGCCTATTTCATTGCGGCACTCAATCACGATGTGTCGGTCAGCCTTATCATCGATCCCCATGAAAAAATCAAGAGCCTGCTCGCCGAACGGCAGAGCCGCTGAAAAAACGGGATCCCTCAAAGAAAGAATGGCGAAACATGAACGACTATGATGTCCTGATTGCAGGCAGCGGTGTGGCCGGGCTGTACGCGGCCCTCAATTTTGCGCCCGAGGTGCGGGTGCTGGTGCTCTCGAAAAAGGAGCGGATGCTCTGCAACAGCGCGCTGGCCCAAGGGGGCGTGGCTGCCGTGGTGGACAAGGAAAACGACGATTTTCGTCTCCACATCGCGGATACCCTGATCGCCGGCGGCTATAAAAACGATCTGCGCAGTCTGGAAATTCTGGTTAACGAAGGCCCGGAGGACGTGCTGCGTCTTTTAAAGGAAATGCATGTCGATTTCGACCGGGACTCTGAGCACCACATTTCCATGACGCTGGAGGGCGGCCACTCCCGCCGCCGGATCCTGCATCACAAGGATTCGACCGGCCGGGAAATCACCGAAAAGCTGCTGGCTGCGGCCATGGAAAAGCCCAACATCGCTTTCCTCGACTATGCCCAGTTGGTGAACCTGGTGCCGGGGGAGGGAGGCTTCTGGGCGCAGCTCCTCGTTGGGGATGAGCCCCGGGTCCTCTCCTGCTCCTATTGCATCCTCTGCACAGGCGGGATCGGCCGGGTGTATCCCTATACCACCAACTCCGCCATCGCCACCGGCGACGGCATTACCCTCGCCTATGAACGCGGCGCCCGGATCAAGAACCTGCATCTGGTGCAGTTCCATCCCACCGCCTTCGCCGCGGCCCAGGGCCGGGAACGGTTCCTCATTTCGGAGGCGGTCCGGGGAGAGGGAGCGACCCTGCTCAACAAAGACGGCGAGCGGTTCATGTACCGCTATGATGAGCGGGGAGAACTGGCGCCCCGCGACGTGGTGTCCCGCGCGATCATGCGGGAGGCCGCCCGGACCGGCAGCGAGGAGTTTTATCTCGATATCCGGTTCCGGGGTGAGGCGTTCATTAAAAACCGCTTCCCCATGATTTACGAACGCTGCCTTGAAGAGGGCGTGGATATCACGAAAGACCTCATCCCCGTGTTCCCCTGCCAGCACTATCTGATGGGCGGGATCGATGTGGGGGTCTACGGCGACACCACGGTGGACCGCCTGTATGCGGCGGGGGAGTGCTCCCATACCGGCGTACACGGGCTTAACCGCCTCGCAAGCAATTCCTTGCTCGAGGCGCTCGTCTTCGCCAGGCGGACTACTTACGACATCAGCCGCCGGATGCGGCACGAAGCGAGCGGCCTTGCCGGCGAAAAGCCCGCCCTGCGAACGGAGGGGCGCCCCCTTCTGGCGGGGCACCGCACCGCTATCCGCGACATCATGCAGAAGGCGTGGTTTGTCCAGCCCGACTATGACGCCGCGGAAAAGGGTCTTGTCGAGGCCGAGGCGATCCTGGAAGACCTGAAAACCGGCGGGTATGAGCTGACAACCGATTTTGTCGAGGCTAAAAGCCTCGCGACGGTCTGCGTGATTATCCTGCGGGAGGTCCTGGACCTGAAGAATAGCGGCGAGCCGGACTGAACCGATCAGCCGATCGGGCGCGGCGGAAAGGCCCTGTTCCAGACGATGCGGATACCCTGAGAATTTGGTTAAGGAGGCAACGCCGATGCAACTTCCTTTATTTTATGTGGATGACGTGATCCGGACGGCCCTTAAGGAGGATATCCATTATCTCGATACCACCACCGACCTGATGATCCCAGCTGATGCCCGTACCTCCGCGCGGTTTGTCGCGAAGGCGGAGGGTGTGCTCTGCGGCCTGGATGCGGCTCTGCGGGTGTTCACGCTTCTGGACGATGCGTTTGCGGCGGAGGTGTATTTGCCGGAAGGCTCGGTCGTGAAGCCCGGTGATCTCATCGCCCGGGTGGAAGGGCACACCCGCGCCCTCCTCAAAGGGGAGCGGACGGCGCTGAATCTCATGCAGCACATGTCGGGCGTCGCGACCGCCACCGCCAAAGCGGTGGAAAAGGTCAGGGGGACGAAGGCCGTGATTACGGATACCCGTAAGACCCTGCCGGGGATGCGGGCGCTGCAGAAATATGCCGTCACCGTCGGCGGAGGGAAAAATCACCGGTTCAATCTCTCCGACGGCGCTATGCTCAAGGACAATCACATCGACGCCGCGGGGGGGATCCCCCAGGCGGTTGCGGCTATCCGGGAAAAGCTCGGGCATATGGTGAAGCTCGAGGTGGAGACCCGGAACCTCGAGGAGGTCCGGCAGGCGCTCGAGGCCGGCGCGGACATCATCATGCTCGACAACATGGACTGCCCCACCATGGCCGAAGCCGTGAAGCTGGTCGCCGGACGGGTGCTGCTCGAGGCGAGCGGCGGGATCCGGGAAGAGACCCTCCGCCCCGTGGCCGAAACCGGGGTGGACATCATCTCGATCGGCGCCCTGGCCCATTCGGTCACCGCCCTCGACATCTCGATGAAGATTCAGACATCCTGAGCCGGCTTTGTCTTTGATCATAATAAAAAGGGGAAACGCATCGCGTTTCCCCTTTTTTTCGTCTATACGCCTCCAAGCGTTTTGAGCGGCATAAGTGCAGAACGGCTCCGGTTCATATCGGATATTTCCGCGCGTTCTTTTCCGTTTTGTCTTCCACAGCCCGGGCGAGATCGATGTCAAAATGCTCACAGATGCGGCAGAGATACCAAAACACGTCCGCAAGCTCTTCCTGCAAATGCTCGAATTCTTTCGGATCCTTTTGGACGTCGTCGGCATGGTCCGAGTGCAGCCACATGAAAATTTCAGCCAGTTCGGCTGCTTCCACAGTGAGAGCCATCGTGAGGTCTTTCGCGTTTTCCCCTTTGCACCAGCCCCGCGCGTCCGAAAAATCCTGTATATGCTGTTGGATTTGGGCCAACGTCGTGGTTTGATCGGTCATAACGATTCCTCCTTCCGTCGAAACGGTACATCCGAAGATCACAACAGGCCATCCTTGACCTTCACCCCCAGCAGCCGGGCGAGCTCCACGGCCTGCAGGGGAGAGACGACCGCATCCCGCAGCTCGTCTCCCGAAACGAGGATCCCTTCAAGCTCATTGGAGGAGAGATCGATGTCCGCGAGACTGGTGCGGCAGAAGTTGATCTTGACCAGCCGGCAGGAGGCGAAGGAGAGCCCTTCCGCCGTACACTGCAGAAAGATGCTTTCGGTCAGGTCACAGTTTGTAAATTCCACCAGCTTGAAGGGCGTTCCCGAAAAATTCGCCATCCGGAAGGGCCCGCCCTCGAAGGATACATGGCGCATGGGGCTGTGAACGAAAGCGGTGCCCACCCCTTTGCAGTTTTCAAACCGGCAGCGCAGGAAGCTGCAGCCCGACAGTTCCGCCCCCGATAAGTCGCAGCCCGCGAACACCACATCCACAAAATCGGCGTGATCGAACCGGCATCCGGACAGACGGACACCCTCGAACCGGCAGCGGCGGAATTCCGTCCGGGACGGGAAAGCACCGGACAAGGCACCCTGGAGGAAATGGTGGTCGGTGACATCGTCGCCCGCGGCGATGCAGGCGGCGACGGCCTCGGCCGGATTCTCACAGATGGGCAGGCCCTGAGGCAGGGCAGGAGGCTGGAGCTTCATAGCGGACATCCTTTCGAATCAGGTCCTGTGCAGAACAAAGGCCCCGTCGTTTGACGGGGCCTTTGACAGCGGCTCTTTATGCTTGGGCACGTTTAGCGAGGGCGGACTTTCTCCTGGCGGCGGTATTCTTATGCAGGAGTCCCTTCGCCACGGCCTGGTCAATCTTCTTGACAGCGGCACGTACAGCCTCGTCCTTGTCAGCGGCCCCGGCTTCGATCGCCACGTTCGCCTTCTTGATCTGGGTCCGGAGGGCAGAGCGGTTGGCCTTGTTCTGCGCGGTCTTGGTTGCA
>CABQAA010000101.1 GCA_902461995.1 uncultured Oscillospiraceae bacterium
CGGCTTGGTAAATTTGCGCGACGGATCTTTCATGGGTTTCGGCTCATATGTCTGCTTGGTCATGCGCATCCCTCCTGCCGATAGTTTTTTCCAAATTCAGTATCGCATTCCCCATACTTTTTGTCAATTCCATTTCCGTTAAGCCGGGGTTAATTCAGCGTAAAAAAACGGCGGTTATCAAACCGCCGCCGAAAAATCATGAAATTTATACGTAATATGGATTGGATTTGGTCAGCAGCACGATCAGGTCCACCAGCCAGCCGATGCCGAACAGACCGGCTGTGAAGATGTACAGCACGCCCATGCCGGCCTTGCCTTCATAAAATTTATGACCGCCGAACACGCCGAGGAAAAAGCAGAGGACAAACGCCACCCACTTGTCTTTCGGCCGGCCGATCGCCACCGGCGTGTTGTAAACAACGACCGGGGGCTGCCCATACACCACCTGCTGGGGCGGATAGGGACTCTGCACATACGCCGCCGGCTGGGGCGGGTAAGGCCCCTGCGGATACACGGTCCCTGCCTGAGGAGGCGGAGCGCTGACAACGGCCGGGGGCGGAGCCGGCTGTGCAGGGCCAGGCATTGCTTGACCCGACGGAGGCACCACCACCGGCCGGCCGACCTCATGGCCGCATTGTGGACAAAAGCGGGAATTCACTTTCGTGCCGCATTGATCACAAAACATAACACAACCCTCCCAATTTTCTTAAGAATACCATAGATCGCAGGTGGAAACAAGCCGTTTAACAGATCCTCCAAAGAATATCCCTCCGCGCAGTCCGCCCGGATCTCACAGAATCGGCGGAAGCGCCTGTTCGGGCCGCATGTTCCATATGCCTGCGGCCCTCGAACCGGCGTGCCCGCAAGGCGCCTCTTTGCCGAAGAAGCACGGCAAAAGGCGATACGCTTTTCAGCGTACCGCCTTTCATTTATACCGTAGCAACGATTTAGTCACCAAGCGGACGCCCGGAGGCATCCCGGTTGATGGTCCCGGTGAGGATCTGGATGCCTTCGACCAGGCCCCAAATCCAAGCCGCGAGGGCGCCGATCCCGCAGGCCCAGCCGCCGATCAGCGTCAGCAGCAGCTGAGCAACCGCTTTGCCTGTATAACCCAGGTAAAAATTGTGCACACCCAGGGATCCGAGGAAAATCCCAAGCAGACCGGCCGCCATTTTGGATTTGCCGCCGGCAACCGGATAGACAGGATTATTCAGGTTTGTCCCGCAATGGACGCAGATGGCCGCCATGGGATTGGCCGGCTGGCCGCAGTTCGGGCAGAAACCCGCACCCGAACCGACCGGAACACCGCATCCCACGCACACGGCCGCCCCCGGAGCGAGCGGACGCCCGCACTGCTTGCAGTACTGGGGGTAGGCGGGAGGGGGAGGCGCCTGATAGGTCGGCGCGCCATAGACAGGAGGGGGAGGCGTCTGAGGCTGCGGCGGTGTCTGCGGTTGAGGTTGGGGCTGAGGCTGAGGCTGAGGCTGAGGTCCGGAAGGAGGCGTATAGGCCTGCTGCGGGGGGACGGGAGCTCCTACCGGCGCCGCGCCTTCCAAAGGGGTTCCGCAATATATGCAAACCTTGGCGTTCGGATCGGCCTGAGCGCCGCACTGAGGACATGTGCGTTCTACCATAAAACAACCTTCCTTTCGTTGCGGATAGGAAATGTGGACGGCAACGCCGCCGCTGACGGGATTTTTTCCCGGTTTAAGAATCCTCGGAAATCCGCGGCTTTCTTATGGTTTCATTATAAAGCAGCCAATTCGGAAGCGCAATACTTGTTTGATAATCTTCGCAAATTCTTAGGAAATCTTCATCGGCGCTTGCGGATTTTTCCGCTCAAAAATCGGTTTTTGAGGCCGTGACGGGACAAAATTTCAATTTGGACATATTTCGTTCAACTTTTTATGCTATAATTATATGGTAATATATAAAAAAACGAGTAAAAAAGGAGGAGGCATATGGCCAACAAGTATTCCGAAATTACGCCCCAGGTCCGGGATTTGGCGGAAAAGTGCCGTCAGAGCAGCACCATCGATTCCACCTTGTTCACCAAATACCAGGTCAACCGCGGCCTGCGTGATCTCAAGGGGAACGGCGTTCTCACTGGTCTGACGGAAATTTCAGAAATACAGTCGAGCATCGCAACGGACGACGGTCCTAAGCCCTGCGACGGCCAGCTTTTTTATCGCGGCATCAATGTCGAAGACATTGTCGCCGGTTTCATCGGGGAAAAACGCTACGGGTTCGAGGAGACCACCTATCTGCTCCTATTCGGTGAACTGCCTACCAAAGCGCAGCTCACGGAATTCCAGCAGATACTCTCCGATTACCGCACTCTGCCCACCAGCTTTGTCCGGGACATCATTCTGAAAGCGCCCAGCTCGGATATGATGAACACCCTGGCGCGCAGCGTGCTCACCCTCTATTCCTATGATGAAAACGCCAACGACATTTCGGTTGAAAACGTGCTGCGGCAGTGCCTGCAGCTCATCGCCCTCTTTCCGCTCCTGTCGGTCTACGGATACCAGGCCTACAGCCATTATCACGACGGCAACAGCCTGTATATCCACAACCCGCAGCCCCATCTGTCCACGGCGGAGAACATCCTGTTCGTCCTGCGGCCGGACAGCCGGTATACCGAGCTGGAAGCCAAGATCCTGGATCTGGCTCTCGTCCTCCACGCCGAGCACGGCGGCGGCAACAACTCCACCTTCACCACCCACGTCGTCTCCTCGTCCGGCACCGATACCTATTCGGTCATCGCTGCCTCTCTCGGTTCGCTCAAAGGCCCGAAGCATGGCGGCGCCAACATCAAGGTCGTGCAGATGTTCGAGGACATGAAGCAAACCCTCCCCAACTGGGGCGACGAAGACGCGGTCGTCGCGTATCTGAAGCGCCTGCTGCATAAGGAGGCGTTCGACCGTGCCGGCCTGATCTACGGCATGGGTCATGCCGTCTATTCCCTCTCCGATCCCCGCGCCAACATTTTTAAAAACTTCGTCAAAAGCCTATCGGTCGAAAAGGGCCGGGAGGACGAATACAAGCTGTATGCCCTCGTCGAAAAGCTCGCCCCTCAGGTCATCGCCGAGGAACGGCAGATCTACAAGGGTGTCAGTGCCAACATCGACTTTTACAGCGGCTTCGTGTACAGCATGCTCAACCTGCCGCTCGAGCTGTACACCCCCATTTTCGCTATCTCCCGCATCGCGGGCTGGAGCGCCCATCGACTTGAAGAACTGATCAACGCGGGCAAGATCATCCGCCCGTCCTATAAGAGCGTCTCGGTCCGGCGGGACTACACCCCTCTCGATAACCGCTGACCAGCCGCTAAAGACAGCCCCCCCTGCGGACGAGTGTCCGGAGGGGGGCTTTGGCTATCGGGACGTCACGCGTATCCCTGTCTATATGACGATTCTTCCAGAACGGTCCGATTTTCCGCACAGGCCTCATACGCTGTCACCAAATCCTTAGAGGTTGTTTTATTAAAATAAGAGAGCTTTCCATTGGCATTCATTTGAAATTCATAGGCCTCCACCCTCCAGGGCCGGGCATCCCCCTTATGAAAACAGGCCGCATACACCGTCACCGGTCCCGGTGAAAACGCTTCCCGAACGGCAAACGTAACATCCATCTGGCTCTGACCCAAGCCGAAAATGTGGTCCAGATGCTGTCCGCAGCTGTGTTCCAGCCGCAGAACGTCCGTTCGGCTGACGGTCCATTCGATGGTATCACCGGACGGAAAAGGCAGCAGGGTGGTCAACTGAATCTGTCCGTTTTCGCTTTGCACGGTGATATGCGTGCTTTTTTTATCCCCTATATACCACCCCAGATACCCCAGCATACCGGCCAGCAGCAGGATCGCCGTTATCGTAATAACCCGCCTTTTTATCATAACCTTCCACATCCTTTCGAATCCCGGTCCATTCATCACACGGCTGCCGATTCTATTGATCTTTATTCTAATAGAATTTTCCCGCCATGTAAATCCCTTTGGCATCCGGGACATACTACCACCGTTGGAAGGGTGGGGACAATGGAGGGACTGTTTGATCGAAAATTCGGGCGGCCGTCGACCGGCAAAGCGGTCAAGGTGGCAGTCGGCTGTTCTCTGGCCGTCCTGCTCGCGCAGGGGATGGAGCTTTCGTCCGCGACCGCCGTCGTCACCATCACCCTGCTGAGCGTTCAGCGCACCAGAAAGGATACCCTGCGGGCCGCGCTGCACCGCAGCCTCGCCTATCTGGCCGCACTCGCTCTGGCGCTGCCGCTATTTTCCATGCTCCGCTTTTCGGTGCCGGCATTGGGCCTCTTTCTGCTCCTGTTCGTCCCGATCTGCCAGTGGCTGAACATCGAGGAGGGTCTCGCCATGAGCACGGTGCTCATGCTGCACGTCTGGAATGCCCGGGTCATCACACCCGCCCTCGTGCTCAATGAAACGATCCTGATGGCCATCGGCATCCTCATGGGAATCGTCATGAATCTCTACATCCCCCGCCGCACCCGTGCCATCCGGGAGGATCAGCGCATCACGGAGGAGCGGATGCGGGCGATTCTGCGGGATATGGGGACTTTCCTGCGGGATGAGTCCGTACCCCCGGAAGCAGCCATTCCTCCAGACCCCCTTCCTATTCGGCCTCCCCTCACTCCGCAGATGGATCCGATTCCGGAGCGGGTCCCCTCCCGAAGCGGCGAGTGCTCCGCATTTCCCGTCCGGATCCCGGACGGGATCGACGCCCTGCGGGCGCATCTCGACGGAGCGTGCAAACGGGCTCTCGCCCTCGCGGATAACACCTTTCACCCCGACATGCGGTATTTTCTGCAGTATATGGAGATGCGGCGGCAGCAGTGCCGGTCCCTGTCCCGTCTGGCCGGCAGTCTGGTCCGCCTGACACCCGACAGCCGCCCGTTTCCCTGGCAGGCGTGGGAAATCGGCGCTTTCTTTGAACAGGCGGCGGAATCCCTGCACGAATGCAGCAACGCCGAGGACCTGCTCATCCGGCTCGAAGAACTCCGGCGCCGCTTCAAAGCGAGCGAGCTGCCCTCTACCCGGCTCGAATTCGAGGTTCGGGCTGTGCTGTATGAAGCGGCGGACGCCCTGCAGCATCTGCTGGAACTCAAACGGGATTTCACCCGCAGCCTGACCCCTTCCCAGATTGAACGATTCTGGTCCTGTTCCATGCGGAACCGTCGGCAGTAATCGGGAGTTCGTCAAAAAAACGACCGAAATCCGCTCGGATTCCACCGATTTCAACCGGAACCCGCCGCGTTCCGCCCGAAAAAGCACCGTTTTGGATCTAAACAGAGAAAAGAAAAAGCCCTGTCCTCTCGGACAGGGCTTTGGACAAGCTACCGATTATTTCTAGCGCACACGACGGGATTTGACCATCACGACGGACGCTGCAACGGCCAGAGCGCCCGCCAGGACGACCCACACCATGGTGGTGCTGCCGGTGGTCGGGTTCTCGGGCTTGCTTTCAGGTGTGCTGGGATCGCTTTCGGTTTTGATTGCTTCCCACTTCGCATACAGGGTCACATCACCAGTCACGGTGGTGTCGAAGTCATATGCTTTGGTCAGAGCTTCGTCGGAGAACCAGCCCTTGAAGTTGAAACCTTCCTTGGTGGGATCTTCCGGCTTCTCCACCTTCTCGCCTTCTATGGTCGGGAGGACCACGTCTTCTTCCCCGTTGTTGGCCTTATAGGTCACGGTATAAACGTTCTTGACCGCGTCGGTGCCGAAAGAGGTTTCCAGATCCTCGCTGTTGCCGACTTTGGCTTCCGGAGACACGGCGACAACCACTTCGACGCCCTCGGTATCGGGCGTGATTTCGGTGCCGCCGGTGGTGCCGGGATGCAGTTCCTTGACCTCGCCGCCGGTGACAACGCCGCCAACCGCCGTAACGGTGCCCGTCACACTCGCATCGCCCGTTTCGCCGCCGAGATACATTTTGTCAACGGTGCCGCCCATGACGACGATAACCGAAGCATCCATAGAGCCGCGGTTGACGCCCTGCAGGACGTTGATTTTACCGTCGACAACCGCCACTGCAGCCGTCCCGGTATACCCGTTCGAACCGCCGGCCGTCACCCACGCAGAGGACATATCGCCGCCCGCAATGGCCAAGCTCGCGGCCTTGGTGCAGCTGATACCCTCACCGCCGCCGAACACCAGGGAGGTGATTTTGCCGCCGCTGATGATCACGTTGGTCTCATCCACGACACAGGGGGATTCCTTGGGATCTCCCGCATACCAAGTGGCGGTATAATCGCAGTCGTCGCCGCATCCTTTTACAAAAGAGGACGCACCGCCGCCCTGAACGGAAACAGCCGTACCGCCCTTGAACTCCACGTTGGCGGTTTTGACATGGCTCTTGTGCAGACCGCCGCCGATCAGGTTGCGGACCGTGCCGTTTTCCATGACGATGGACGTGGATTCATAGATTCCGTCGTGATTATGGCTGCCGCCGAACACCGTCACGTTCTTGCCGACTGCCAGTTCTCCGTCGGTGCCCCATTTGACCAGGGCCCCTTCTTGTCCGTCCGTACGGGCGACGATGGTGACGGGCGTGCCGTTGGCGAAGAGCATCTCGGTGCTGCCGATGGTCACCGCTTTCGGCTCACTGGGCTCCAGATACGTTGTCGCCTCTTCCGCGAAAGCCGACACGCTGCCCATGGTCAGCAGCATAGCCGCACCGGCGACGAACGTCAACACTTTTTTCATTCTTTTCATGTTGTTCTTCCCTTCCGCTTCTTTTTTCCAAAACCAAACCCGTTTGGGATATAAACAGAATCCATTTTGGGCCGCCTTTGGTGCAACAGATTTCTCCTCTCGAACATTTCGTTTTGAATTTGTGACTCTCGGTCACATTTTCCGCAAATTCCTTACAAAACCGTCCGTTACAGCCAATCTGTTACCAGGCACAGTATAGCGCAACTTTTTCAAAAAATCCATTTAATTCCAAAATTTAATAAAAATTTAACAAAAACAGCCTAAATGTCTCATTTTAATTTTATGACTGTTCGGTTGCGGTACAGAGTGTTGTCGTTGCTCAGCAGGACGTTGTATACGCCGTCCTGCTCATCGGCAGATTTGAGCAGCAGCCCGTTGTGTTCGAGTTGCCCCTCCGGATCGCCGCACCACTTTTTGACTTCGTCCGTAATGTCAAAGCACAGTTCCGGCTGCAGGCTTTCCAAAAGAACCGCGCGTTCCCCAACGGCATAGCGATCGTTCCAATTTCCCGTCATGCTACACCAGTCTTCCAGAATCGTTCTCATTTCGAGGCGGTCTTGCCGGCTGGTCAGAGAATAGGTATAATATGACGCTTGCAGAATATTCTCGGCCTTAAGATGCAGCCTCTTTGTAAATTGATAGCGGATCATCAGCTGCCCGATACCGTAATTGGGGCTGTTGCCCACAACCGCATAATTGCGCAGATA
>CABQAA010000102.1 GCA_902461995.1 uncultured Oscillospiraceae bacterium
CCCGGAGCACGGCCTGACGCTTGGAGACATCTCCGCTCCAACCGGGCTGGCCGGCTTCATCGGTGCCCGTGAAGAACTCCCATTTCGAGCGGTCCATCACATGGTCCTTGTGCACTCTGGCGAGATAGAGATTGACCGGATCGATGACCTGATTGGTAAACGAATCCCGCCAATTGTAGTCCAGCCCGTAAGCATAGACATAGTCGTCCGGGCAGTTTTCGCTGTTTTTTCCATAGTCGAGAAACATGATGGTGGTGAACACATAGTCGCTGAACATGGGCTCGTCGGTTCCCGTCCAGGTGCGGCCTTTATCGGTGGATTTGTAGATGGAAGCGGCCGGCGCCTCATCGAAGATGCCGAACTTCGCCTTGCACAGGTCCTGCACCGCGAGATACAGCACGCCGTCCACGCAGACCATACCGGTGGGCTTGCGGTTGTATCTGTCCGGATCGCTCCAGACCTTGGCCACATTGTCACCGGAGGCGAGATTCAGCCCGCTCAGGTTGTTTTCCCAAGGAGTGCCCCGTACCCGCCCCGTGACGATGTCCTGCCAGGGCATGGAGGTATTGAGTCCTTTGCCATCGCCGTTGGCCACATAAAGGAAATCGTCCTCCGCCCAGGCGGAAGGCCAGAGATCGCCGTCACTCAAAGGGATGGACACCGTGTTTTTGTCCTCGATGTGGACGGAAGAAAAGAAGGTGCTTGTCTTGTCGCTTGCAACGACATCCGGCAGCGGTTTTTTCATAACGCTCGTCTCCCCGTTTTTTGAGGTATGGCAGCCGGTAAGAAGCAGCCCTGCCGCGCAGAGCAGGGATACCGCCGCTGTCCATTTACGCATAGTTTACCCAACCTTTCTCATCAAGCCCTGAGGTCTACCGGTAAAACACGGCGAGCTCCGCCACCGTGGTGTATCGTCTGGCCCCTCCCGGACGGCCGATGATCCGTATCGCATCCCCCGAACACTCGTCGAAGGTGATCGTATAGGTGGTGTACTGGCCGGTTGTGACCCCCTTGGGATAGTCCGGGCTGATCCGGCCGTTTTTTACGTCGGTCCAAACGCCGTTCTTCCGCACCTGTACCCCCAGGGTGGTGAACCAGCCGCCGTTGTTCTTCATCTCTCCGGTGGTATACTCGATCGTGTTGAAGCGGCAGATCTTATTGAAGCTGTAGCCCCAGAAATCGATCTCCTTGGCCTCCCCCGTCCAGCTCTGTTCGAAAAACTCCGTCGAGCCGTCGTTCAGTCGGTGGGGACGGGCGTTGCCGTTGCTCTTGCTGAGGATGACAGGACTGAGCGCCTCGTCCCGCGCCAGATTGTTCGATCCTTTGGCGTTGTTCGCCTGGGTATTGGACGGCAGGGAGACCGTCATCTTCCGCATGGCATATTTATATTGTTTAGTGTCGCTGGCAAAGGTGGTGGAGACGATATACATCTCCAGGCCGTCGCCGCTGATGAATTTGGAGGGCACCACGCAGCCGTATCCGCCGTATTTTGCGTCGTTCCACGGGTAACAGCCGAAATCCTTCTGAGCGAAGAGCTTGAAGGGACCGTAAGGGGTGGGGGATTCGTAAAATTCATAGGTATACTCGGTCCAGCTGGTGTAAATATACCGGTTCAGGGGCTTGTTGTACACGATGCTCCCCTGGGAGAGTACCGTCATATCCCGGATGCCCGTCATCCCCTCGGTCACATACTCGTACACGCGCCGGGAATCCGACAGAACCGGCTTGCGTGCGCCGATGTCCCGGCTCCAGGAAGGGCTGGAGGACGTGCCGGAGAAAAACTCCCATTTGGAGCGGTCCTGCACGCTGTTTCCCGGTACCCGCGCCAGGTACAGGTTGGTGGGATCGGCCACCTTACCGGTAAAGGAATCCCGCCAGTTGTAATCGAGACCGTAGGCGTATACGTAGCCGTCCGGGCTGTTTCCGTTGTCCTTGCCGTAATCCAGAAACATGATGGTGGTGAACACATAATCCTTGAACATCGGCTCGCTTGTTCCCGTCCAAGTACGGCCCTTATCGGTAGATTTGTAAATCGAAGCGGCCGGAGCGTCGTCGAAGAGTCCGTTGTCTGTGCAGCGCAGATCCTGCACCGCCATATAAAGGACTCCGCCGACCGACACCATACCGGTGGGCTTGCGGTTATATTGGGATCCAGACCAGACCTTGGCCACGGCGTCGCCATAGGCCAGGCCCTGGGTGGTGATGCCGGTAGAGGGGGTCCCTTTCAGGCGGCCCACCGCGATGTCACTGGATACACTGCCGAATCCCCGGCCGTCGCCGTTGGCCGTGTAGAGATAATCGTCATCCGACCAGGCTCCCGGCCACAGGTCGCCGTCGCTCGGCACACTGAAGGAATTGCGGTCCTCGATATTCACCGATCCGAAAAAAGTGCTGGTGACCGGGCCGCCGCTGTCGCCGATGGTATCGAGCGCCGTCCCCTCCGCAGGGGCGGGCGGCGTATCGGAATCAGAGGACGGCGGCCTGGCTCCGGAGGAATCGCTGTTGCCGGAAGAGGCCGGATCATCCGGGTTTGTGCTCTCAGGAGACGAACTCCCATCCCCTGTCGGATCGTTCCCGGTCGGTTCCCCGGACAAATCCGTCCCGGATGTCACGGAGGACTCGGAGCCGGACGCCGGATCTTCCGGCTTTTTCCCGCAGGCGGACACGAACAGGAGCGCCAGACACACCGCGCAAGCCGCGGCGGAGCGCAGGAGGTATCGTGGATGTCTCATATGATCTGCCTTTCTCCATCGTCCGGGACCCGGAGTACGGGTCCCGGACGGTCGTTTCGTCTGCGCAGAAAGCGTCAGATCACTTCCAGGTAATCCTTGTCGGCCAGAGGGGCGAAGGGCACGGTGGGCAGGGTCTGATACCAGAAGGCCACTGAGGCGATGTCGTCCTGCAGGGGCAGATACCGCTGCCCTTCCCGCCAGCCAAGCGCCTGAATCGTCACCCGCAGATCCGACTCAAACCGCACGGGATCGGTCACGTGCCAGCGATAGAGACCGAAGCGGAACTGGCTGCGGTAGAGCTGATCGGGCGTCAACACCTGGTGCAGCCCGGAGTAGGGGGTGGAAAACGCCACGTAGCTGTCGTGCGTGACCGGATTTTCAAAATTGTAGGAACCGCAGAAATAATCCTCGGTGCCGGTACCGCAGATGGTAGGATAGTCTCCGTCTCCGTCCATGTAGAACTTGATTTCGCCTTCGCCCCACCATCCGGAATTGTTGACGCCCCAAGCCATATAGGTGCCGACGTAGTGTCCCCGTCCCTTGACGCCGTCCAGAATGGTGTACACCTCTTTGTACGGCAGGGGGTTGACCCGGTTGAACCTGGCGTGAAAATAGGCGCAGTCTTCAGGAATCTCGGTGAGGGCGTAATCAATCTGGTAATAATACGTCACCGGCTCCTCGTCCCGGTTTTCCAGCGTGATGCGGCAGCCGGTACGGAAGGGCATCTGCCAATAACAGTTAAAGGCGCTGCCAGGATTGACGCAGACAGCCAGAGAGGACAGCTGGGCATATTGGTTCCATCCGGAACAGAAAAAGTCACCGACCGGGGATTCCACGGACGGATTTTCCTGCCCGTCCCAATACATGCGGAGGATGGTGTTGCGCCATTTGCCGGTCGGCGTCATCCAGATGTGCTGAATGACGCCCATGCCTTCGATTGAGGCGATTTCAAACGTTTCTCCAGCCGGTATGACAATATAAGGATTGACCTTCCAGCCGGTGCCCAGATCCCGGGCCGCCCGAAAAGCGCTGCCCTTTTCCACAGGGCACATGCCGCCTTTGCCCTTTTCACCAGTGAAGTTTTCCGGGCAGATGGACCGGGTACGGGCGTCGGACAGGCGCATCAAATCCCCCATCGAATTGCAGATACCATTGAAGTTCATGCTAACCATTCCTTTCTTCGTGTCCGGAGGAGTCGATTCCCCGGTGAAAGCACGTGCGTCTCTTCGTAATCCTGGACAGGAGGCGTCCGCCCCGATCAGGGCATCCGCCTTCCCTGCCTTTCCAAATGATGACAACACAAAAAGCCATATGAAAATCATACGGCCGGCAGCTCTTTGTTCGGTTGTGACATCAATGTTATATTCAGAATACCCTCAAAAAACCATATTGTCAACACCGAAACAAAAAAATGCACATTTTTGTTATGATTTCACATTATAAATTTTATTTTTTTGGGCGTTTTGTATCCATTATCGGATTGACATGTGACACAAACGTGTGGTATAATCCAGAAAAACACGGTCGGCAATGCGGCTTTATGCCGATCAGAAGGACCCAATTATGAGCAACATCTATGAAATCGCCAAAATCACCAATTTATCGCCCTCCACGGTGGCCAGAGCCCTCTCGGGACGCGGCTATTGCAGCCAGGAGGCCCGCGAGCTGGTTCAAAAAACCGCCAAAGAGATGAATTACGTGCCCTCTCAGGCGGCGAAAACACTGCGCAGCAATATCACCAACAAAATCCTCCTGTCCATCCCCGATATCTACAACCCCTTTTATTTCCGGATGATCAAAGGGGTCAGCGATGCCTGCGAACGGTTGAATTACCGGACCATCCTGCTCCCCACCAACCATTCTTTTGAAAAAGAAATACAGACGGTGGATTCCATGCGGGAGAAATTTGCGGACGGGCTGATCATGGTATCCTTCAACTTCAACGAACCGCTCATCGACCGCATCAAGCACTGTGCGGTGCCCGTTGTCATTACCAACTTTTATGAGGATTACAGCGAAAAAAGCAATTTCGACTGCGTGTATGTCGACCATATCAAAGCGACCTATCTCGCCACCAACTATTTGGTCCGCCGGGGGCACCGCCGCATCGTTTTTATTGGCGGAGATCCGTCTGAGCAAACGGGCGGCGAGCGGCTTCAGGGATATAAAAAGGCCTTAGAGGCAGGCGGCATCCCATATGAAGAGAGCTACTGCCTGCCCGCCGGTTTCAGCCGGGACACGGCACGGGAACAATTCCGCCTTTTTCTCGCATCCGGCGCCCCCTTCACCGCCGTCGTCGCGGCCAACGACCTGATGGGGATCGGTGTGACGGATGTCTGTCACGAAAAGGGACTGAAGATTCCCGACGACGTTTCCATCATCACGCTCGACAACACGGATTTCTGCACCTGTGTATACCCGAACTTGACATCCGTGGATATGAAACAGGAAAACATCGGCACCATGGCCGCCGAACTGCTGCTCGAACGCATCCGGGAGCACCGCGATTTCCGCAAGAGCTTGTTGATCGAGCCCGAGATGATTTACCGCGATTCCGTGATTGACAACAAAACAACGTGATATTTTTTGTAAATATCTGTTGACAAACGGCATATATCGGATTATACTAAAAACAGATTTAGCACAATTTCAACGCAGAACCTTATTGGGCTCTCGAAATTGTGCTTTGTTTAAAACTCGTGAGACATCGATATCAGTTTTGCTTTTTACAGATTTTGGAGAGCCAGGTATATATGCAAAACGAACGTGCAACTACTATTGGGCGGAAATATTACATGAAATGGTGCAAAATATAAAGAGAATTATTGGATAATTAGTGAGTATCTTGGCAACGGCCGGTAGCTTATCGGTACGTTGTGACATCGATGTTAGTTTGACCTTTGGAGGTGACAATACCCGTTTTAGTAAATGTGCCAATCTCGTATGCGCATCGGATTCATTTCTGCCATGTCGTTTTCACGCCGCCGGTTTTCGGCGAGCCAAAACAGAGAAAAGGAGATAGCGCCATGAGAAAAATGATCAAACTCTTCAGTGTTGCCTGTGCAGCCGCCCTGGCGGCCGGCCTGACCTCCGGCTGCAAACCCGGCGAACCGGCGGAATCCGGCACCTCCGGAGATACCTCTACGGGCAAAACCGTGACCCTCTCTCTGGCAAGCTGGGAGGTCAACGCCCTGAAAGCGCCGTGGATGGCGGAATTCACCAAAAAACATCCGAATATCAAAGTTGAACTGGCTGAGGAAGGCAAATGGCTCGGCACCGAGGATCTCGC
The DNA here is from genome assembly GCA_902461995.1 of uncultured Oscillospiraceae bacterium. GTDB lineage: Bacteria > Bacillota > Clostridia > Oscillospirales > Acutalibacteraceae > UMGS1623. Next base: position 6,022 of record CABQAA010000102.1, read on the forward strand.
CAAGCTGGCCGCCGCCAATAAAATGCCGGACATCATCAACGTTGAAAACATTTACACGCCGGTCAAAAACAACTGGCTTTTGGACATCTCGTCCTATTATCAAAACGACGCGGATAAAGCCTCCATCTATGAAAACTTTATCCAGTTCGGCTCCCTCGGCAACAAGCTGTATGTCCTGCCCAGCAACGTGTTCTTCCACGGCATCAAAGTCAATCTGACTCTGCTGGAGGACCTCAACATTCCCAAACCCGGCTATGACTGGACGATCGACGATTTTATGTCCATCATGAAAGCCGCCTCGGTCAAAGGGGAATCCATCGGCTCAAACAATATCACCTGGCTGATGAAACACCTGCCCGCGCAGATGAACGACGATCTCGGCTGGGCGGCGTACAACTACACCACCCAGAAATATTCTCTCGGCCAGGAATGGATCGACAGTGTCAACATGATGAAGGACGTCGTCGACAAAGGCTACGTCATCTGGGAGAACATCGACAAGATCGGCAAGCCCGATGACTTCGAAGCGGATTCCAAGGAACAGCAGGAAGTGATCGAAAAGCGCAACAACTATCTGATGCAGGCGGTGGGCACCACCGAGGTGCCGTGGCCGCTCGGCAAGGTCGCCATGCAGGAGGATTTCTCCTGGACGCTGCGCTTTGACAAAACGGATCCTGCTTACACCGGGTTTGAATGGGATTACTACCCCTTCCCCTCCTCCGGAAAAGGCGACGTCTCCCGTCCGGGACTGAGCGTGGACTACTACGGTATCACGACCAGCTGCAAGAATCCCGAGGCCGCGTGGGAACTGATCAAGTATATGTCATATGACCTCGAGGGCTTCCGCGACAAGGTGAATATCGTCAATTCCTACGACAAAACCGAAACTGCCAAAAATTATCCCGACATTGCGGCCGATCTGCCTGAAAAGATCGAGTCCCTCTCCCTGCCGCCGATCAACAATCCGGAGGCCGTCGAGCTGTGGAAATCCATGGATGTGGGATATAAGCCCGGCCTCGATTATATGCTGGAGAATTTCTCCCGCGGCTACGTTGACTGCTGGCGGATTGTTCCCGAATACGCCAACACCTGGGAAAATCTCACGACCAACCGTGTGCTCAAAGATATTCTCTATACCGGTTCCAAGACCGCCGCGGATCTCGCGAAGAGTCTGGAAGACACCATCAATTCCACCACTGAAATAGCCTGGAAAGATGTAACAGGCTGATTAACCCGATCTCGGATAGCCGCCCGGCTGTCCGCCCGTCCGCGGGCAGCCGGGCCAAACCGACAAGGAGGTGTCCGTCTTGCCACAGCGCTCTGTTATTTCGTCGGCCGCGGCCAAGATTTCGGCAGCTGCC
>CABQAA010000103.1 GCA_902461995.1 uncultured Oscillospiraceae bacterium
ATGCAGCGGGCGGTGCTGCCCGCGACCGGATCCACCCTCGCGCAGGAGCTTTTCTGCATTGAAAACGCCGAAGCGGTCAACAAGGGGGAACGTCCGGTCACCGATCTCGGCGTGAAGGCGGAAGACGAAAAGACTCTGATTATAACGCTTGACGAACCGGACGACGATTTCCCGAAAAAAACGGCCTCCACCCCCTACATGCCCTGTAACCAGGCGTTTTTTGAATATACCGAAGGCCGGTACGGCCTGGAGGCCGCGTATGTGCTGACCAACGGCCCCTTCTACGTCAAGACCTGGCTTCACGGGGAATCCATCACCCTGGCTAAAAACGAAAGCTATCACGACGCCGGGGCCATTCTGCCTGCTTCGGTGCGTTTCCTCATGAAATCGCCCGACGATCCGGTGGCCTCCCTGGAGAAAGGAAACCTGGACGCGGCTTCGCTGACCGCTGCCCAGGCGGAACAGGCAAAGGGAAAAAAACTGGAACTCGTCCGGCTGCAGGATACGGTGACGGGTCTTTGGCTCAACAATCAAGTGAAGGCCCTGTCGGAGCCTTCGATCCGCTGCGCCCTGCGGGACGCAATTGAATGGGAGCTGGTGCACGGCCGGCTCTCGGCCGGCGGAGACGCAGCGGCGGAAGGGTATATCCCGCCCGACGCGGCCGTTTCCGGCTCGGAACGCTATCGGAATACGCAGAATGCCCGTCTTCCCGTCTCCAAAGGACGGGAAGCTTTGTCGGACTTCAGCGGCGGTCTAGCGGCGGCCGGCCTGTCCTCGGTCCCCAAACTCACCATGCTCTGCGCGGACGACAGCGCGAGCGTCGAACTCGCGCGGTACATCCTGCAGTCCTGGCAGAAGAACCTGTCCGTCTATTTCGAACTGACGCCCCTGCCTGCCGCCGAGCTCAGTTCCCGCGTCGGCGTGGGAAATTACGAACTGGCCCTTTATACCTATACGCCTGTCTCCATGACGGCACAGGGGGTGCTCGGCGGTTATGCCGGAACCGCTGCCAAAGGCAATCTGGCTCGCTATGAAAGCGCCCGGTTCGACGAGGCCTACAGCCGCCTCTCCTCCGGCACCTCCACCAGGGCGGAAATCGACGAACTCGAGGGGATCCTGTTCGACGAATGCCCGTTCATCCCCCTGAGCTTTCCCGTGCGGACGGTGGGGCTCGGCAAAACGGTATCCGGCATCGTGGTGCGTCCCTTTATGGGTGGGGCGTTCGGCGCCGAACTCGATTTCCGCCGAGCGGGCAAGCTGGACTAAAGCGACGCCTTCCCGCTTGCACAAAAGAATGTGCCCCTATGGCAAACGTAAGGCTCATCTGCTGAAAAATCGGCGGACAGACGCGCCGTAGTATTTGCAAAACCCGCTCCGAAATGCTATACTAATTCCGTCTCGCCCGGCGGCGGGACGAATCGGACAAAGAATGGTGGAATCGCGATATGGACAAGATTCAAATGCGCACCCCCCTGGTCGAAATGGACGGGGACGAAATGACCCGCATCCTGTGGCAGGCGATTAAAGAGAAACTGCTGCTGCCGTTTGTGGACCTGAAATGCGACTATTACGACCTCGGCCTACCCCATCGGGACGAGACGAACGACCAGGTGACGGTCGACGCGGCGAACGCCATCAAACAATACGGGGTCGGCGTCAAATGCGCCACCATCACCCCCAATGCCCAGCGGGTGGAGGAATACAAGCTCAAAGAGATGTGGAAGAGCCCGAACGGCACCATCCGGGCCATCCTGGACGGCACCGTCTTCCGCACCCCCGTCATCGTAAACGGCATTCGTCCGAGCGTCTCTACCTGGAAAAAGCCAATCACCATCGCCCGTCATGCCTACGGCGATATCTATAAAAACAGCGAGCTGTATGTGGACGGCCCCGCCAAGGCGGAACTGACTGTGACCTATCCCGACGGGCGGACGGAACGGAAGTCCATCCACGATTTTGCAGGCCCCGGCGTGCTGATGGGAATGCACAACACCGACGCCTCCATCACGAGCTTCGCCCGCTCCTGCTTCACCTATGCCCTGTCGGTCGGGCAGGACCTCTGGTTCTCCACCAAGGACACCATTTCCAAGACCTATGACCACCGGTTCAAGGATATTTTCAACGAGCTGTACGAGTCGGAATACCGCGCCGCGTTTGAGAAAGCGGGCATTTCCTACTTCTATACCCTGATCGACGATGCCGTAGCCCGGGTCATCCGGTCGGAGGGTGGGTTCATCTGGGCCTGCAAGAACTACGACGGCGACGTGATGAGCGACATGGTCGCCACCGCATTCGGTTCTCTCGCGATGATGACAAGCGTGCTTGTCTCCCCCGACGGAAAGTACGAATACGAAGCCGCCCACGGCACCGTCACCCGCCACTATTACAAGCATTTAAAAGGGGAACCGACCTCGACCAACGCGGTCGCCACCATCTTCGCCTGGTCGGGCGCCCTGCGCAAGCGGGCCGAGCTGGACGGCCTCGAAGACCTCGGGGCCTTTGCCGACCGGCTGGAGGCCGCCACCATCCGCACCATCGAGGAGGGCGTCATGACAGGCGACCTGTACGCTCTCTCCACCCTGCCGAATAAAAAGCGGGTGGATTCCCTCCCCTTCCTGGAGGAAATCGCAAAGCGTTTGGCGGAGTAAACCGCTGCAAAAGAGAGGAGGACTGCGTACGAATACGCCGGTCTCCTCTCTTCCATTTTAAATGATGAGAGGCCGCTGATTCACCGGGGAACATTCCTGGGCCGCAGGCCAACTCCTTATAGGATGCGTTTACTCAGATGCCCGGCGACTCCCTCGTCCGAGTGTTCATGCCGGTCATGGATGGCCAACTCGGGCTGCCTGCAGGAGCTTGCCGAAGTTTTCATCGACGGATTTCCGGCGCCCGGATGATGATGGGCGTGTATCCCTCCGGCCGGACATAAAAAGCCGCGTCACGGAATAAGACCCGTGATGCGGCTTTTATGATGGCAGTTATTCGATATCGATATCGGGGGGCCGGTCCAGCTCCTCCGACACATATTTGCCGTTCTTCTTCCTCTGACGGACACACTCGGACAGCAGATACTCGATCTGCCCGTTAACGGATCGGAAATCGTCCTCGGCCCAGGCGGCGATCGCGTTATAGAGACTTTCGGACAGGCGGAGCGGAACCTGTTTTTTCTGCGCGCCGGCCATTTTAATACAGACTCCCGGAATTGACGACGGGCTGGGCGTCGTGATTGCCGCAGAGCACCACCAGCAGATTCGAAACCATCGCCGCCTTCCGCTCCTCGTCCAGGGTGATGGTCTGGTTTTCGCCGAGCCGTTCAAGCGCCATTTCCACCATGCCCACCGCGCCGTCGACGATCATCTTCCGTGCATCGATGATGGCCGAGGCCTGCTGCCGCTGCAGCATGACGGCGGCAATCTCGGGGGCATAGGCCAGATAGGTGATCCGCGCCTCGAGAATTTCCAGCCCGGCCTCCGCTACCTTCTGCTGGATTTCATCCCGGATGCGGGCCGCGACAATCTCGCTCGAGCCGCGCAGGCTGCCTTCGTCGGCCACCCCGTCCCCGGTCGTATCCACCCCCGGCGCGACATCATAGGGATAAATCCGCACGATGTTCCGCAGGGCGCTGTCGCACTGCAGGGACAGGTATTCCTTGTAGTTGTCGACGCGGAAAACCGCCTTGGCCGTGTCGACCACCCTCCACATCACCGCGATCCCGATCTCCACCGGATTGCCGAGGCAATCGTTGATTTTCTGTCGGTTGTTGTTGAGGGTCATGATTTTCAGGGAAATCTTCTTGTTGACCAGCTCCACATTCGCACCGGCCTGGGCCGCGAGCAAGATGGATTTGCCGGAACCGCCGTCCACGTCGCCGCTCTGGTTCAGCTTTGTTTTAGCGGCAGGATTGACCGCGACGCAGAACGGGTTGACGTAATAAAACCCGTCGCTTTTGAGGGTGCCGACGTATTTGCCGAACAGGGTCAGGACCAGCGCCTCCTGAGGTTTTAAAACCTTGAGTCCCATCCAGGGGATCCAGCCGATCAGCAGCCAGACGGAACTGACGACAAGCAAAAGGATGGCCAACGCCGTCACGCCACTGTCCACCAGGATGCAGCCGAACACCAACCCCGCAACCGCGGCCAGATAGAGCAGAATGGAGAGCACCAGAACCGCCATGCCGTTTTTCTTGTTGGCCAGCACATTTTCTTGCATACAAGCTTCCTCCTACAATTTGATATTAAAATCATATCACTATAATATAATCTTGTCAACACCTTTCTGTGTAAAATAAAAAAACCGGAAGGGTGTTTCCCCTTCCGGTCAGCATTTAATCGAACAGCGGCACGCCCTTGTCGAGCAGCGCCTGCTGTACCTGTTTGACATCGAGCTTACGGGGCGGTATCCCCTGCCCGGCCGAAAGTGCGGCGGCGATTCCCGCCGCCTCCCCCATCGCCATGCAGATATTCATGACCCGGTAGGAGGAATGCGCCTTATGGGTGCCTGAGATGCAGCGTCCCGCCGCGAGCAGGCCCTCGACGCCGCGGGGCAGAAAGCAGCGGTAGGGGATGTCGTAGGGCCGGGTATCCCGAGCCTCTTCGAGGGATTCCGCCTGTCCGCCCCCGGAAGGATTGTGGGTGTCGAAGCAGAAGTTGACCCGGTGGACCACCACGTCGGGGAAGGTTCGTCCGGCAGAGATATCCGCCGCGGTCAGGCAGTAGTCCCCCTCGATCCGCCTTGTCTCCCGGAAGCCCGGGCAGTCCGCACTGTCGAGGAGAAAGGCGTTTTCAAACCCGGGGATCCGACGGCGCAGGAAGGAGAGCACCTGCTCCATCTGCCCGCGCAGGGCCAGATCGGCCGCCGCCACGTCGGCGGTCCGCACGCCGTTTACTCGGCAGAGCTGGGTGGCGTTGCCCAGCCGTTCCCCGGCTTTTCCGCCCCCGTACAGACGAACGATGGTGACATCAGGAGGCAGCTCGCCCGTGCGGCTCGCCTCTTCGCAAAGGGCGAGATAGCTCCGCCCGTTGATCACCGTGTCGTCCGATTCATGGGTGCAGGTCAGGTCCGAATCCACCCCGCCGATGGTGAAGAGGATCGAGGCCGGCTGGGTCAGACCGTCCGTTTCCCGGCCGACCGCGCAGTTTACCCCGGCTAGAGCACAGAGCGCCCCGTCGCCGGTCGCATCCACCGCCGTCCGGCAGGGCAGCAGCCCCAGCCCCTGCGGCGTCGACGCCACGACACCGCATATCCGGTTTCCTTCCATCCGGATATCCACCGCCTGGCTCTGCAAAAACACCGTGACGTCCGCTGCATTCAGCCAGCGGGCCAGTGTGTATTTCGCATCCTCCACGCTGTGGGGGACGCAGGCGCCGCCGGTACCGAGCAACTCGCCGATTTCGTCCTTCAGCGTACCGGAGGGAACCGCGCCCATGCAGGTGGTGATATGTCCGAGAGTCAGGCAGCCGCCCACCGCTCCAAACCGCTCGAGCAGCGCCACCCGTGCGCCCTGTCTCGCGGCCGCGACCGCGGCGCAGAGTCCCGCCGGACCTCCGCCGGCCACCACCACATCGAACTCCTGCCAAACCGGAATGACCCGGCTGTATGGATAGGCCTCCATTTCCGCGTCCCCCTTTCTATTGATTTCTTTATATCACAAATTCCGCTCCGCCACAACGCACCGACGAAAAGTCTGCAAAATCGGACACCCCGAACCCTAAAATCGGCATATGCATCTATACGGCGGAATCCGTTTTCCTTGTGCCGCTCCTCGGTTCATGGTACAATGCTCGCAAACACCGGCAAGAACGGCGAGGACATATCCTTCTTGGCGCGATATTCTGTCTACAGGAGCTGACACGATATGGAATGGCTGGAGCAATGGAACCGCGCACTCGATTATCTGGAGAAGCATCTCACCGGGGAGATGGACATCGCACAGGCGGCCCAGGCCGCCTGCTGCTCGGTGTTTCATTTTCAGCGGATGTTCTCCTATCTGGCGGGCGTCCCCCTGTCGGAGTATCTGCGCCGCCGCCGAATGACTGCCGCGGCGTTCGATCTCCAAAACGGGGACAAGGTGCTCGATACCGCGCTGCGGTATGGGTACGATTCCCCCACCTCCTTCAATCGCGCGTTCCGGAGTGTGCACGGAATCGCCCCCTCCGCCGCGCAGAAAGAAGGCGCCGCCCTCCGGGCCTATCCGCGGATCAGCTTCAAAATCACCATCAAAGGAGAAGCAGAAATGGCGTATCGGATTGTAAAAAAGGAGGCTTTCCGGATCGTCGGCAAGGGGATGGATCTGCCCAAGGCTCTTGATGAAAGTTTCGCGGCGGTTCCGGAATTCTGGAGCAAAACTACGTCCGACCCCACTGTCATTCCCAGCCTGTGCAGCCTGATGGACGGCGAACCTCAAGGCATACTCGGCGTCAGCGCCTGCATGAACAGTCTGGAGGAATGGCGGTATTACGTGGCGGTCTCGAGCAGCGGGGCGGTCCCCGACGGGATGGAAGAGGCCCAGGTCCCGGCCGCAACCTGGGCGGTTTTCCCTGGGCAGGGTGCCATGCCGCTCGCAATTCAGGAACTGGAGAAGCGGGTGGTCACCGAGTGGCTTCCCACCTCCGGCTACGAATACGGAGACGCCCCGGATATTGAGGTGTACCTGAACGCCGATCCCGCGAGCGCGACGTTCGAGGTCTGGATCCCCATCGTCAAAAAGGATGCGTAAACAAGACGGCCTGCCTCCGGTTAACCGGAGGCAGGCTTTTCCGTGTCCGGACGCCGCCGGACCGCATGACGGCTGCGCGACATTTCAGCTTTTTAGGAGCGTCTTGGTATTTCCCGGCATCCAGCCGCTCCCTTTTTTGAAATTTTAAACAGTTCGGATTGCCAATCGATCTTTGATGGCAATCCGGACCGTTTTGACCGGAATCTTGACAAATCCCGCCGGAACCATCACAATTTGTGTAGAAATCAGAACAAGGGGGACAGACCATGTACGGCGCTATTTGCGGGGATATCATCGGATCCCCTTATGAACTCGGCAATGTAAAAACCACCAATTTCCCGCTGTTCTGCCCGGACAGCACCTTCACGGACGACTCCGTGCTGACGGCCGCGACGGCGGAGGCCCTCCTGGTTCTGCCATCCGACACGAAAAGCGGCCGCGTTCGGGCAAAAACGTATGCCTGCCAG
>CABQAA010000104.1 GCA_902461995.1 uncultured Oscillospiraceae bacterium
CACCGCCCTCATAGAACTTGGAAAACATCTCGACGTACTGAAGCCGGATGGTATGCACATACGCCCCCAGGGCGTTGAGTCCGAAATTGATCAGATGCCCCACCGGGAAGATGATCAGCATCATGATAGCCCCGCCGATGCCGCCCCCCAGGATGGTGCCCATCAGGTTGAAGACACTCGCCATGGCGCCGGTGGTCAGGGCCAGGGCCATCAGGCGGGAATAGGACATCAGGTCGCTGATATACCCGGTGGAATCGTAAAGGCTGACCAGTCCCCCCAGTACTTTCATCAGCCCTTTCTTTTTCCGTCCGGCCGTGAGCAGCAGTCCCGCCACCGATGCGATGGTCATCCACATGCCGATCATGGACATGACCGGAGACACATAGCCACCCACCAGCCACAGGACCACGCCGAGCAGACCCGTCATCCAGAAACCGGTATCAAACACTGCGCCCAGGGGATCCCCGCTCTTCCACTGGAGATAGAACTTGCAGCCCATCCCTGCGAGGATGTGGATAAATCCGAGTCCCAGGCTGAGAATCAGCATCTGCACTGCCTGGGTCATGGGATCCAGCAGCCGGGGCAGATTGACTTCATGCCCGAAGAAAGTGCGGGAGATGATGGGAATCGCATCTCCGAAAAAGCTGCCGAAGGCGAAGCCCCAGGCCATGGTGGAGATGCCGCAGTAGAGAAAGAGCTTGAGATTGCGCCGCAGCCCCGGCTCGGGCCGGCATTTCTTAATCAGCAGCCAGCTGCCCAGAGCCAGCAGCAGGCCGTAACCCGCGTCGGACAGCATCATGCCGAAAAACAAATAATAAAAGAAGCTCATCACCGGCGTGGGGTCGATGTCGCTGGCCAGAGGCAGGGCATACATCTCGGTGATGGCTTCCGCCGGACGGGCGAACGCGTTGTTGTGCAGCTTGACCGGTGCGGTTTCCTCCGTAGCCTCTTCGACCTCCATCAACACAGCAAAGCGCTCTTCCACATGCGTCTTGAGCAGCGGCAGATCGGGTTCCGGAATATAGCCGGACACGAGGAAGGTGTGCTTTGTATGCCCGAGTTCCCCGATAATCCGGTATTTTTCCGCCCGTATGGTGTAGTAATCGATGGTATTCTCGATCCGGCGGCGGAAGGCCGCCGCCTCTTCGATGTTTCTGGACAACGCGGCTTCTTCCGCTTCCAGCGTTCGCCGCTTCTCGGCCAGGCGGTCGATTTCGTCGGACGGCAGCATCCCGTGCTTCGAGGTCCCCGCCGTGGCCGGAGGCCGGGAAAAGCCCATCGAGCGAAGCAGCGGTTCGAGTCCCGAGGCATCCTCCCGGCGGCAGAGCAGGAACAGGCAGGTCTGTTCCGGCGAAGCAGCCAGCACCTCGACTTCAAAGGCCGCCTCCGGTGCTCTTTCCTTCAAGGCCTCCCGCAGCCCATCTTCGGTATACGGCGCGGGCAGGACACCGATAAACGCAGTCGTGGTTCGGGTCCCGCGGAAACGGAAGGGCACGTCCAACGTCTTCCAGGGTTCCATCTGTTCCAAAGCCGCCCCGAGACGGAGGACTTCGGCCTCGCATTCCGTTCGCCGTTTCTGCCAATCGAGTACCTGGTGGCAGATGTCCATCACATTGCGGCTGTCCTCCGCCATGTCGGCGAACTCCTGTGCCGTGATTTCCCGACGGCCGGAGAGGCCGGCCAGCAATCCCCGGGATTCCGGCACCGCTTCGTTCAGGATTCCGAGCGCCCCCGAGGCGACCGCTGCCGCCCGCTCAAAAGAGGCTGTTCCGCTGCGGGTATCCGGCCGCACAAAGCCCTCCGGCAGCTCAGGGCCGTCCGGCCCCGCAGCCTCGATATCCAGCACGCCCATCCACTGCAGCGTCTCCAACAGCGGCTTGCGGTCGGACCGGTGGGCGATCAGCCGGATCCGCATCATACGCATTTTTGCCAATACTCCAACACCTCCAACAGGCCCCAAACCATGGGCAGTCAAATTCCGCCAACAGAAGCGCCTGTGTGTGGCACTCTGTCGCAGGCAGTATTCACCAAGGGCATGCCTTTATTCCGCGTATCCGTCCAGCCCTGTCAGACAGGCCGCCGCCGCTTTAAGGGCGCTCTCCTGCCGGACGGCCGCCGTCTGCGCGAGAACCGATGCCGCTTCGCCTGCTTCCTGCTGCGCCTCGGCACGAATCGCATTTGCCTCGGTCTCGGCTGCGGCGAGCGCCTTCCGGCGTTCTTCCGCCAGACTGGCAGCCGCGTCTTTTTGCAGGGCATTCGCCTGATCGGCGGCATCCCGCAGGATGGCGCCGGCCCGTTCCGTTGCCTGCTGTACCACCTGTTCCGCCTGCTTTTCCGCCTCACGGATTTGTTCCACCATCGATAGAGCCATGTTTTCACCGGCCTTTTATCGGGTCTCGGGCGGATGGCTGCGTCCGTCCGGCTCCCGTTCGTTAACAGATGTTTCCATTTTAGCACAAACCGCCCATACCCTCAACTGTTTTTTACTATGCCCAGCTCGTGCATCTTCATGAATTTTCCCCGTTATTTTATCACATTTGACCAGGATCCCAGGGTGGCAAAGCCGCTTTTTATGTGGTATACTGGACACAAATGCCGTGTGCGTTCAACAAATACGGAGGGGGTTCGCCCTCTTTTCCGCAAAATTTGTCGAATCCGTCTTTTTTTCGCCGGGGTATCCCCGCTCCGCTTTTTCATCATACGGCGCGTGGATACGGCATACCATAGGACAGGCGGCCTGTCCCGTCATCGTTTTGCCCGCCCAGCGCCGATTATCCATTCGCAAAGGAGATGCCGTCATGTCCACTTCCAAAACGCCTTCCCGCGGCCGACTGGCTCTTATTGCCGCATCACTGGCCGGTCTGGTTCTGCTGTTCGTGCTGGGCTCGGTTTTTTCTTCCGGCCGGGTGATCGAAACGGGCGGAACGCTCCTTCAAGCTCGGATGGAAATTTCGGAATACATGACCAGCAACAGCGCCGCCTATCCGGATGAAAACGGCCTGTTCAGCGACTGGGTAGAACTGCACAATACGACAAATGGCCGGATCTCTCTCGGCGGATGGGCCCTGACCGACGGCAACACCACCTGGCTGCTCCCGTCCCGTACCCTGGATGCCGGTGAGTATCTGGTTGTTTTCTGTGATGGGGACGGCAAGGATATGCTGCACGCGAGTTTCCGGCTGAAAGCGGCCGGCGGGGAAACCCTTTCCCTTAAAGATGCCTCGGGCAAGGTGGAAGATTCCACCGTCACTATCCAGCTGCAGACGAACGTTTCGGCCGTGCGGACGGAGGCCGGATTCGTTGAATCGGCCCACAGCACCCCCGGATATCCCAATACCGACGAAGGCTATGCCGCCTATCTCGCCACCAGGACCGGGCCGGCCGGCGCCATTGTTCTCAATGAAATCATGGCCAAAAACACCGTTACCCTCCCCGACGGCGACGGGATGTATCCCGACTATATCGAAGTGCTCAACCGTTCGGATGAACCGGTGTCCCTGCAGGGCTACGGCCTGACCGACGATCCGGACGAACCTCTGAAATGGCGGTTCCCCGCCCGGACCCTCGCCCCGGGGGAAACCGCATTGGTTTTTGCCTCAGACAAGGGACATTCCGCCAATCCGGACGAGCTGCACGCGCCCTTCCGTATCAACCGGTCGAGCGATACCATTCTTCTCTCCACGCCGGCCGGGGTGCTGACCGACCGGGTGGAAATCAACGGCCTGGCTGCGGACACGGCGCTTCTCCGCAGCGGGGACGATGTCTGGTCGGTCGGGGATCCGTCTCCCGGGCAGCCCAACACCGAGGAGGGGGCACTCGCCTATGCGGCGTCTCTGGACGCGCTGCGGTCCGGCCCCATCCGGATATCGGAAGTCATGTCCCGCAACACCCGCTATGGTGCCATCGACCGCAGCGACTGGGTGGAACTGCAAAACGTCTCGGATGCCCCGGTCAGCCTTAGCGGTCTCTTTCTGACCGATGATCCGGAGCTGCCCGGTCTCTTTCCCCTGCCCGACGTCACCCTGCCGGCCGGCGATCATCTGGTGTTTTACTGCAATGAAGCCAATCTCCCGAACGCCCGCAACCGCCAAACGAATTTTGAGCTGAACGGGGATGGCGCAGTCTATCTCTACGACGGCGACGGACGGCTGCGGGACGGTGTTTCGTATACCGGCCTGCCCATGAACGTCAGCCGCGGCCGGATGGAGGGGGAACCCGGTCTCTTCTACTTCTCCTCCCCCACCCCCGGCGCCGCCAACACAGGCGGGCTGCGCCGTCTCGCCTCCGCTCCCAGGGCTGCCACGCCCGCGGGGGTCTATGCGGCGGGGCCGCTCGAAGTCACCCTGCTCGGGGACAATCTGGTTTATACCACGGACGGTACGGTGCCCACCGCCTCGAGCAGCCGCTATACCGGTCCCGTCATCCTTGAAAAAACAGCAGCTCTGCGGGTGGTATCTCTGGAATCCGGCGCGGTGCCGAGTGCCTGCTCCACTTTTTCCTATATTATAGGGGAAAACCACACGCTGGACGTCGTCAGCGTCACCTCGGATCCGGACGGTTTATTCAGCCATGACAAAGGCATTCTCGTCCTCGGCAAGGGATCGGACACCTATCCGTACAACGGCGCCAACTTTTTTCAGGACTGGGAACGGTTCGCCCATGTCGAGCTGCTCTCGAAGGACGGCCCAGGCGGGAGCGACACGGGTTTCTCGGTCGACTGCGGCCTCAAGGTGTTCGGCGGCATGTCCCGCATCTATGAAAAAAAGTCCCTCGCCCTGAATTTCCGGGACTGCTACGGCGCTTCCCATCTCGATTATCCGGTTTTTGATACGCGGGACTTTGAAGAGTATGACAATCTCATCTTGCGCACCTCGGGCCAGGATCGCCTGCTCACCGTGATGAAAGACGCCATGTTCACCAGCGTTCTCGATGACGCGGGCGTCGGCTTCGTCCAGGCCTTCCGGTCGGTTGTGATGTACCTAAACGGCGAATATTACGGTGTCCGGTACATCCGGGAACGCCTCAACGCCGACTATGTCGCCGCCCACTGCGGGGTGTCGGCCGACACCGTGGACCTGCTGCAGGGAAATAAAACCGTGAATGCGGGCAGCGACGCGGCGTATCTCGAGCTGCTCGAGTATGTCAAGACCCACGATATGTCGAAACCCGAGCATTATGCGTTTGTCACCGAACGGATGAACGTCGAGAGTTACTGTGATTATTTGATCAGCGAAGCCTACTGCGGCAATCAGGACAGCGGCAACATCCGCTTTTTCCGCTCGCCCGATTACGACGGCGGGCGCTTCCACTGGATCGTATACGACGTAGATCTGGGATTCCAAAAAGCCGCGGATCCTTTCGGTTTTTACCATATACTGAATCCGGCCGGCACCGGCGCCGGTCACAGCCTGAGTACCGCCCTCGTCAACCGGCTGCTTGTAAATGCCGACTTCCGGGCCACCTTTATCGAGCGTATGGCCTATCTGATGCAAAACGTCTTTACCCCGGACAACGTGATCGCGCATATCGACCGGTTTGAAGAGCGGATCCGGCCGGAGATCGGGCGGGATCTCGACAAATGGGGCGGTTCCTCCAGCAGCTGGCCAGCGCGGGTGGAGGGGCTGCGTGCCTTCGTGCGGGGCCGTCAGGCGACGCTCGAAAAAGAAGTGCGCACAAGCGGACCGCTGCGCTCTATTCTCGCCCTGACCGACGAGGAAATCACGGCCGTTTTCGGCTGAGGAGGGATTTGGTTGGACGGTTTCCGGCATGAGGAAAAATTCTTTATCAGCACCGCCGGTGCCCGGATGCTGCAGGGCCGTCTGCGTGCGAGCCTGTCGAAGGACGGCCACGCCGGCGGGGACGGCCGCTATTTTATCCGAAGCCTTTATTTCGACGACTATCTCCAAAGCGGTCTGTTCGATAAAATCGAAGGCGTGGAAAAACGGGAGAAATTCCGCATCCGCTTCTATGACATGGATGACCGCTTCATCCGTCTGGAACTCAAACAGAAAATTGGCTCCTTGACCCGGAAGAAAAGCGCGCCCTTAACGCGGGAACAGGCCGACGCCATTCTCGCGGGCGACATCTGGGCGCTGTGGAACAGCGAAGACCCCCTACTGCGGAATTTTTACCTCAAATGCCGCACCCGCCTGCTCCGCCCGTCCGTGATCGTCGATTACACGAGAGAGGCGTATGTATTCCGGGACGTGCGGATCACGCTGGACAGCGGACTGCATTCGGGGCAGTACCGCACCGACCTGTTCAGTCCTGAACCCTTCACCCTGCCTGTGCTGCCGGGGGACCGCCTGGTTCTCGAGGTGAAGTACGACGACGCCCTGCCCTATACGGTCCGGCAGCTGTTGCGGCCCCTGTCCGCATCTCGCTGCGCTATATCCAAGTACGAGCTTTGCCGCGGCCTGCAGTGACCCGGCTTACGAATAAGGAGGAAATTCCATGAGTTTTATGGACATGATCAAAAAAAGTGTGCTCGAGCAGTTCGAAAGCGTGACGGTGGGACAGATGGCGCTGTCGGTCGGGGTGGCGTTTTTGATGGGCATCTTCATCCTGCTCGTTTACCGCCAGACCTTCCGCGGCGTGCTCTACTCCAAGGGTTTCGCTTTCTCGCTGGTCCTCCTCGCCATGGTCACGGCCTTGGTTATCCGCACCATCAGCTCCAACCTGGCGTTGTCCCTCGGTATGGTCGGCGCCCTGTCCATCGTCCGGTTCCGCACCGCGATCAAGGACCCGGTGGATACGGTGTTCATGTTCTGGGCCATCACCTGCGGCATCATGACCGGGGCCGGACAGTATCTGGTGGGGGCCTTTGCCTGCTTCGGCGTGGGCCTACTCTATTTCGTCATCTCCCTGTTCCACAAGAAGCTCCAGAGCCCCTACCTGTTGGTGCTGCGGTATGAGCCCGAAAAATCCGCCAATATCGGCAAAGCCCTTAAGACCCTTCCCCGTCACCGGGTCAAGTCCCGCACCATGACCCGGGACGGCGCCGAGCTGACCCTGGAAATCTCACTGAAGGACAGCGAAATGGCTACCATCGACCGGTTCCTGCAGGTGGACGGTGTCCTCGATGCCAGCCTAGTCAGCTACGAAGGCGAATTCGGGCTGTAAGGGCCGACAACTAGCCACGACATGAAACGGG
>CABQAA010000105.1 GCA_902461995.1 uncultured Oscillospiraceae bacterium
GCTTGGATAATCGTTTTGAGGAGACGGCAGGGTGGAAGGAAAACGAGCGCTCATCACAGATTTTATCTATGAGAACCAGGCGTCGATGTATCGCCTGGCGTTTGCCTATGCCCACAGCCGGGAAGCGGCGCTCGATATCGTGCAGGATACGGTGGTCCAGGCCCTGACCCACGCATCCTCCCTGAAAGCGGCCGAGGCGGTGAAGGCCTGGGTTTTCCGCATTCTGGTCAATGAAAGTCTCGCCTATCTGCGCCGCAACAAGCGCTTTATCTTAGTCGAGGATCTGCCGGAAGATTTGGTGGAGGATGAGGACGTCGTCCAGAAGCTCGACGTTTACCGGGCGGTCGACCGTCTGGATCCCAAACTGCGTACCGTCGTGATGCTGCGGTTTTACGAGGATATGAAGTTGGAGGAGATCGCCCGGATCACGGGTACCAACCTGAGCACCGTCAAAACCCGCCTCTATACGGCTCTCGGCCGGCTGCGGGAGGATCTGGGGTGCGAGGTGTTCTGACACAGCGTCTGTGAAAGGGGGAAACGGGATGAATTCCATAGAGGATGCCAAGGCGGTTTATGATACCATTGCACCGCCGGCCGAGCTCGAGGGAGCGATCCGGGATGCGGTGCGCAGCACGCGGAAAACCCGCAGCGCCCATGTGGCCCGCTGGTCGATGATCGCAGCCGCAGCGATCTGCTCGGTATTCGTCGTGCTGGTGAATGCCAGTCCGGTACTGGCCAATAATCTGTACGAGGTCCCCGTCATCGGAAACGTGGCCAGGGTTTTCACCTTTACACAATATGAAAAAACGGAAGAAGCCGACGTGCTGAAAGTCAATCTGCCGGCCTTGGAAAACACGGGCAATTCGGAGCTGGAGCGGCGGATCAATTACGAAATCCAGTATAAAATGAATCAGCTCGTCGAAGAGGCCCGTCAGCGGGCCCGGGCGTATAAACAGGCTTTTCTGGAGACCGGGGGACGGGAAGAGGAATTCCTGCCGACCGAGATTTATGTCGACTACACCCTGTACTGCAACGATGGTCAGACCGTCTCTTTTGTGGTGGAAAAAGCGGAAACGGCCGCGAGTTTTTACGGGGAACAGTATTTTTATAACATCGATCTGGAATCCGGCCGGAATCTCACGCTGAGGGACATGCTTGGCCCCGACTATATCCGCCTGATCAACGACAGCGTAAGGCGACAGATCGGGGAGCGGATGGCCGCGGACGATTCCCTGTACTACTACAAGGACGAAGAAGGGGCCTTCACCTCCATTCGGGACGACCAGCCGTTTTATGTCAATGCGCAGGGGCGCGTTGTGGTGGTGTTTGAAAAATACGAAATTGCCCCGGGGTACATGGGTGTTCAGGAATTTGAAATCTTGCCTGAGGCGTAGAGGTGGACTATGGTATTCAGCAGTCCGTTGTTTTTGTTTTATTTTCTTCCCGTCGTGCTCATTCTGTACTATCTGGTTCCCCGCGGACAGATTTTTTGGAAGAATCTGGTGCTGCTCGTTTGCAGCCTCTTCTTTTATGCCTGGGGCGAACCGGTCTATGTTCTGCTGATGCTGTTTTCCATAGCGATGGATTACGGCCTCGGCCGATGGCTCGAGCATGAGAAAAAACGCGGGGGGCATCCCGGACGGATCCTGGCTCTCGCGGTCGTGCTCAATCTGCTGTTCCTCGCGTTCTTTAAATATGCCAATTTCCTCATCGGGATCGTCAACGGCGTGAGCAAAGCGGGCGTGCCGCTTTTGGATGTTTCCCTGCCGATCGGCATCTCGTTCTATACGTTTCAGGCGCTGTCGTATATCATCGACCTGTACCGCGGAGAGGTGGAGGTGCAGCGCAGCATCCTGAATTTCGGCACCTACGTCTCCCTGTTTCCCCAGCTCATCGCCGGGCCCATCGTGCGGATCAAAACCGTGGCGGGCGAACTGCAGGAGCGGGAAGAATCGTTCCCGGATTTTGCCGCGGGCGTCCGGCGGTTTGTGGTGGGCCTGGCGAAAAAGGTGCTGCTCGCGAATACGGTTGGCGAAATCTGGCAGAAGATTTCGGCGATGGATATGGACTCTATGCCGGTTCTCACTGCCTGGATTGGAATCGCGGCGTTCACGTTTCAGATCTATTTTGACTTTTCCGGTTATTCCGATATGGCGATCGGCCTCGGCCGGATGTTCGGTTTTCATTTTGAGGAGAATTTCAATTATCCGTATGTCGCCACAAGCATCACGGATTTCTGGCGGCGCTGGCATATCACCCTGAGCACCTGGTTCCGGGAATACGTCTACATCCCGCTCGGCGGAAACCGTCGGGGGCTTGCCAAACAGATCCGGAACATTCTGGTTGTCTGGCTGCTGACCGGTATCTGGCACGGTGCGGGCTGGAACTTCGTGGTGTGGGGTCTATATTTCGGCGTCATCCTGATGGTAGAAAAGATCGGCCTGCTCCGCCTGCTCGATAAGATACCGGCGGTTTTCCGGCATGTATACACCATGCTGCTCGTCATGATCAGCTGGGCAATTTTCGCGTTCGACTCTCTGGGACAGGGGATGCGGTATATCGGCGCCCTCTTTGGGGCCGGGGGCCGTTTCTGGGACGGGCAGGGGATCTATCTGCTCTATTCCAGCGCGGTGCTGCTGGTCCTGCTCATCGTCGGAAGCACGGCTCTGCCGCGAAAGACAGCCGCCCTTGTCGGCGGCCGGCTGAAGGCGCATCCCGCGGTGCTGACGGCCGTGGAACTTGGCCTGATTCTTCTCGGCCTCATTTTCTGTATCGCGTTTTTGGTGGATGCGTCCTACAACCCGTTTCTGTATTTCCGTTTTTAGGAGGGAATCCCATTGCGCAAAGATAAAATCATCTCGCTCGTATTTGTGGGGACCCTCATGGCGGGGTTTCTTTGGAATATTCTGACACCGGTGAAGGACTATTCGGAACGGGAAAACCGGTATCTGCAGGGCTGGCCTGCGGTTTCGGCCGAGAGGGTGTTTTCCGGCCAGTTCGGAAAGGATTTCGAGACCTTCACCACCGATCAGTTCCCGATGCGGGACGGCTGGGTGGCGCTCAAAACCATGGCGGGCCTCGCCACCCTCCGGCCGGATAACGGACGGGTGTATTTCGGGAAAAACGGCCGTCTGTTTGAAGTGCCGGCCGCGGCGGACACCGCTCTCGAAGAGACCAACTGCGAGGCAGTGGCGGACTTCCTTTTGCGGATGATGCAGGCGAATCCGACGCTGAATGCCTCGGTTATGCTGGCTCCCACCGCGACGACGGTGCTCGCAAACGCGCTCCCCGCCTATGCTCCCGTGGCCAATGAAGCCGCGCTGATCGATCGGATGCGCCGCTCTCTTGGCGGCCGGGTCGTGTTCTGCGATCCCACTCCCGCGATGCTGAGCGTGCTGGACCGGGAGAATCTCTATTACCGCACCGACCACCACTGGACAACCAGAGGGGCGTACGTCGCCTATCGGGCCCTGATGGAAGCGCAGGGACTCCAGCCGCTTGCGGAGAAAGAGTTTACCATCGAAACCGTAGCGGACGACTTTTACGGCACCCTGTACTCCAAAGCGAACCTTTCCTTGATTTCCCCCGACACCATACAGGTTTATCACCCCAAAACGGCGAATCCCTGTACCGTGACCTGGGACGGCGGCAAGACGATGCGGGACACACTCTACGACCCTTCCTGTCTGGAAGGCCGCGATAAATACGCCTATTTTCTCGGCGGGAATCATCCTCTCACCGAAATTGAAACGGGTGTGCGGAACGGCCGGCATCTGCTGGTGCTCAAGGATTCGTATGCCCATGCCCTGATCCCGTTTTTGACGGCACATTATGAAACCATCGACGTCGTGGACCTCCGGTATTTCAAGGAAACGATCCCTTCGTGGATGGACGGACGGAAGATCACCGACGTGCTGGTGCTGTATAACGCGTCCACCTTTGCGGCCGATCGTCAGCTTGCTCCGGCGCTTGCAAAATAAAAAATGGAACGAAAAACCCGGGAACACACGGCTGTCCGTGCGTTCCCGGGTTTTGTCCGTCTGCGTCAGTAGAGACGGTTCTGATCGTAGAAATCGAGAAGTGCCTGATAGGCGGCGCGATTGAAATGAAGGCCGTCCCCGGCATCGAATTTGGCATTCAGGGCGCCTTTGGAATTCTTAAGAACCGGTGCGCTGTCCATATAAACGCCCCCCTTTTCCTCCACGAGTGCCTTGAGCTTGGCGTTATAGGAATCGATGGTGCGGTTCGACATATTGGCGTTGGCCGCGGTTTTTTCTGCGGATACGGGCAGAATGGACTGGACGATCAACAGGGTGTCGGGGGACGCGGCTCTAAGTTCGTCCAGAAACGCATCGTATTCGGACATGAATGTGTCCGAATCCATAAAACCCACACCGTTGATGCCGAAGGATACCACCATCCGGACCGGTTTGACGAGGGCGATGGCCTGGGCGATGGTCAGCTTTTTGCTGGTGCCGCTGAGCGTCAGGAATTTATCCGTGCGCGCGGATTTATGGTTGAATCCGTCCACGGCATAGACGTTGCTCTGCGGAATGTAACCGTATTTTGCCAGGCCGTTTGTACGGGAATCCCCGATGAAAATGGTGTCGGCGATATACTCGTCAAACGTCTGATTCGGATGGGGTTTGGCGTTCGACGAGGTTTTGTCTCCGCCTCCGGCCCCAATAAAAGGAATGGTAAACGGATCGCCGGACGCATGGCCATACAGCCAATAGGCGGCAAACAACGCCCCAGCCGCGACCAGACAGATCATGAGCGAAATGCCGAACGCCCACCGGGCGGGATGCCTTTTTTTCGGTTGTTTTTTTCCATTTGGAGAAGTCTTCAACGTCTTTGGATTGGCCACCTTAACACGACCCAATTCTAAAATAATGTGTTGTCAGTATAGCATATCCATTTTGTCTCTGCAACTGCCGCGCCGGCGGCTCTGCAAAAAATCGGCTGTGCGGTTGATTATTTTTCCGCCTCATGGTACAATCTCGTATAGTGTTCCGATCGGGATGATCGGCGGGAACGGAGGCGGAAGACGGCATGAAGCGTATCCAGCGCAAAGCGGCGGCAGAGAACGCGGCCCTGTCCTGGACATCCGTATGTTACGATGTCGCGGAAATCCTGGTGGTGTCGCTGATCTGTGTCGTGGTCTTTTTTACCATGCTGTTCCGCATCGTGGGGGTTAAGGGCGATTCCATGAAGGATACCCTCTATGAAGGGGACCGGCTGATTCTCTGCCCCATTCTGACTTCGCCGCGGCAGGGCGACATTGTAGTGATCAACCGCTATACCGAGGAACCGCTGATTAAGCGGGTGATCGGGGTGGCGGGCGATACCGTGGAAATCGACGAGACCGCTCACCGCGTTCTTTTAAACGGGGAGCCGTTGGACGAACCCTATGTGCATTATCCGACCCCGGCTTATGATATGACGGAGGCGGTTGCTGTTCCCGAGGGCTATCTGCTCGTCATGGGCGATCACCGCAACGATTCGCACGACAGCCGCGCTGCGGATATCGGCCTGGTTTCGGTGGAGGATATTGTGGGACGGGCGGTATTTCGGATCTGGCCGCTTGGTCGGATCGGAAGCGTTTAGAAAGGGGAGACCGGCCTTGGAAAACAGTCAGAATATACAGTGGTTTCCAGGGCATATGACGCGCACCCGCCGTCAGATTCAGTCCTGTCTGCCTCTGATTGACGCGGTCGCCGAAGTGGTGGACGCCCGCATCCCGCAAAGCAGCCGGAATCCGGAGTTGGATGCGCTTACGCCGGGGAAGCCCCGGTTGGTGATTCTCAACAAGGCGGACATCGCGGACGAGGCGGCGACCTCTTTCTGGATGGACTGGTTCCGGAAGCAGGGAGCTGCGGTGATGGCGGCCGACTGCAAGGGCGGCAAGGGTGTCAGCCAGTTTGCGCCGCTGATTCGCCGGCTTCTGAAGGATAAAATCGACCAATGGACCGCCAAAGGAATGCCTGGGCATCCGGTGCGCGTCCTGGTTGCGGGGATCCCAAACTCCGGGAAATCCTCCCTGATCAACCGTCTGGCGAAGGGCGGAAAAGCCAAAGTGGAGGACCGCCCCGGCGTCACCCGGGATCAGCGGTGGTTCAACGCCGACGGGGGCATTCAGCTGCTGGACACCCCCGGAGTCCTCTGGCCCAAGTTCGAGGATCAGACGGTGGCGAGGCATCTCGCCTTCACCGGGGCCATCCGGGATCAGGTTCTCGATGGGGAAGAGTTAGCCTGCGACTTGCTGGAGCTGCTGCGGGAGCGGATCCCGGATGCGCTTCGCGGACGGTACCGCCTTTCCGGGGATTTGCCCGCGGAGGGCTATGCCCTGCTCGAAGAGATCGGCCGGCGGCGCGGCATGCTCGTGTCGGGCGGCGAGATCGACACCGAACGGACGGCGGCGATGGTGCTCGATGAGTTCCGGGGGGGCAAGCTCGGCCGCGTGACGCTCGAGCGGCCCGGTCCCTGATGGTTTACAACAATTGCAGATAAGGCGGCGATACAGATGGAGTCATGTCCTGAAATCGAGGAGGAAACCGCGGAAGACAGCCGTCCGAGCGCGGCGGCTGCCGTATATGAGTGGGTCGAAATGGCCGTCTTTTCGCTGGTGGCTGTGGTTCTCATTTTCACGTTTCTCTTCCGCATTGTCGGGGTGGACGGCGATTCGATGCTGACGACGCTGCACAACGGCGACCGGCTGATTCTTTCGGTGCTGCCCTATACACCCGAGCGGGGCGATATTGTGGTCATCAACCGCACGGCGGACGAACCGCTGATCAAGCGGGTGATCGGGGTGGCGGGCGACCGGATCGAGATCGATCCAGATCGTCTTCAGGTCCGCTTAAACGGGGAACTGCTCGACGAGCCGTATGTGCAGTTTCCGAGCCTGCTCTACGATATGACGGGAGAGATTACGGTCCCGGAGGGAACGGTGTTTGTCATGGGTGACCATCGGGACAACTCCCATGACAGCCGTTGGGACGATATCGGCCCGGTGCCGGTCGAGGATATCCTCGGCCGCGCGGTCCTGCGCCTATGGCCTTTTACCCGGCTGTAAAACTACGAAAAGAAGGCGATCACCGATGCAACCGATGTCCAACGAACAGGAATCCGA
>CABQAA010000106.1 GCA_902461995.1 uncultured Oscillospiraceae bacterium
GGGCCGGTACAAACAACGTACGTATACGACGACTTCAGACCGGCCCGGTCCCCCTAAACAACCCCCAAGGGATTGGGTAGTTCCCAATCTATAATTAAAAACACCGAACCGTGCATCATTGTACCACAGCCGCACCGGTTTGAAAAGGGCTTTGTATTCATTCAGGATAGAGAAAACAGGATTTCCGACGAACTCGGCGTGATCAGCTGGATGCGGCCGTAGCTGTCCGCTTTTTGGCAAATCGCGCTCCAGTCGTTCAGGATCGACTGGGCGTATGCCTTGGCATCGCCATCCACCCACAGCCGCACGATAGTTTCCCGGTTTTCCCGGGCCGCCTTGACCAGAGCCGCGACATCCGCGGCGGAATAAGCGGTGTAGACCAGGCCGCGCGAGCGGTAGTACTGCGCGGCGGTGGCCGTGCAGGCGGGCAGGGCATAGCCGTCGCCCCCGATTGTGTGGTCCTGCCGGATTTCCTGATCGGTGACATTGAAATAGGCGTAGGAGATAAAGGGGAAATTCGCGCGGCTGATCGGATCATCCCAAGTGGGATCGAGATGATAGTAGGAGCCGTCGATGCGCACAACGTTCCAGGCGTGGGATTCCCCTTTGCTCTCGCCTGTGGCGATCAGACACTGGATTCCGGCCTGGTAGAGCAGGAACTGCATCGCCCTGGCATACCCTTCACAGACCGCGGTATGCCCCACGAGGGCACCATACGCGTTGTAGATGTGGGGCTTTTCGAAGGTGGTGTCGTAGGAGACAGCCTCGACCAGACGGTCGTGGAGAATCCGCTCCCTTTCCGCCTCACTCATGCCGGCGTGGAGACCTTCGAGCATGGCGGCCGCGGCGGATGCAAATGCGCTCTGCGCTTCGGTGAGAGCGCTTCCGGTCAGACTGTATTTCAGCACCACGGACAGCACGGTGCTGCCGGAATAAGAATAGGAATAGGAGCCGGAACTCAGATCCAGCCAGAAATGCTGCGGATAATCGAACCGGTAGCAATTGAATACCGTCGTCAGTTCGGACGGCGTGATCGGATGCTGGGAATCCTTAAGGGAAATGGTGGTTTCACAGGCTTCCACCCCCGCGGCGATGCGCTGATAGGCCGCGACGAGATGGTCCGCCCGGGGCATGGATTGAAGCTGCTGCAGACCGTAATAGTCGCTTTTCCGAACCGGAGTCAGGGCGGCGTTGACCGGTTTGTCCTCGGGAGGAAGGGTAGCGGGAGGCGCTTCAGATACGTCGGACGGATCCGCCTGGACGGGCACCGTCGGCGCCGCCGTAACCCGGCTGGGAGTCGTCACGGGTTCGGGCCGCGTCGCGTCGATCCATCCCGAATGAGAGGAGGGACCGGTGCCCGACGTTTCCGCCGGCGTGCTGCTGTCCGGCAGGGATACCGCCGCTTCTGTGGACGATTCCGATGCCGTCCCGGAGAAATCCATATGGACCATATCCGGCTTGGCGCAGCCGAAGGCCGAGAGAAGCAGGAATGTGACCGCCAGTATAAACGCCGGACGCCGCGCCCGGCGGAATATGTCAGAGGATCTCATGCAGATGTTCCTCCTGCGATAAAATAGGGATGAAGTTCTTTTCGATTATCATACCATATTACAAGAAAAAAGAAAATGGGAGAGTTCAATTTACGCGGCCGGAATTGTGTGCTATACTGGTGCGGGTATTAGGCTATACAGGAAAGAAGGAACCTCTCATGTCGTTCGCCCCGCTTGCGGATATGCACACCCATACCGATTCCTCCCCCGATTCCCGCGCCTCCATCGCCTCCATGTGCGAGGCGGCGCTGCGGCTCGGCCTTCCCGCCCTGGCCGTTACCGACCATGTAGAGATGACCAGCTTTATCGCGGACGGATTCGATCAGAGCTGTGAGCGGTCCTATCACCAGGCCCTCAGCATGAAGGAACGGTATGCCGGCCGTCTGGAGATTCTGGCCGGCGTGGAACTGGGCGAGCCGATTTTTGACCGTGAGCGCTCGGCTCGCTTGCTCGCGGAACACGATTACGATTTCGTCCTCGGCTCCATCCACAATCTGGAGGACGGCGTGGACTATTTTCATTACGATTACGCCTCGGCGGACATCGGCGCAGTGCTGGATGTCTATTTCGCGGCCGAGCTCGAGCTGGTGAAGATGGGCGGGTTCCATTCCCTGGCCCATCTGACCTATCCCATGCGGTATATGCCGGCGGAAAAGCGCCCGGCGGATACCCGCCGCTGGCAGGATGTGATCGACGCCCTCTTCCGCCGGATGGCCGAGCAGGGGATGGCGCTCGAAATCAATACTTCAGGCCTGCGGCAGGCCATCGGGCAGACCTCACCCGACCTGCCCCTTCTCCGGCGGTTCCGGGAGCTTGGCGGGGAAAACATCACCATCGGATCGGATGCTCACCGACCGGAGGATGTGGGTGCCGGTCTCGAAACCGCAGCGGCGCTCGCTCTCGAGGCGGGATTCCGGGATGTCTGCCAATATAGGGCGGGAAACCCCCTGCACGTTCGCATCGGGTAACCCCTGCACCACTTGATATCAAAGAGAGGAATCGTATATGCATCCTGAGCTGCTGGAAGTCCTGCGCGCGGGACTGGATGAAACCGACAGCCGCCGTCTGCGCGAGATCCGGGAACCGGTCACGGTCGGCGTGCCGCCCGAGGATGCTTTCAGCAGCCTATCGGTGAGGCGGGACGGGGAGATCCGCTGCTATGGCCGCCGGGATGTCCGTTTGTTTGACGAGCCGGGGACCCCAGTATATCTTTCGTCCCGGGACTGCGGTCTGTCCTGGAAATGGCGGGAACCGGAGCCGGACGACCCGGGCTCCTGCTTTGTCAATCCGTATACAGGCGACTATATCCGCATCGGACGGCCCAACGGCGCCGACAGTCCGTCGGATTCCAACGATTCCTTGATGTATGCCGAGATCGAAACGCCGGAAGGACAGCGGACGCGGCGGGAAATTCCGGAAAGTGAAAGATACGTCCTGGCGCGATTGCCGCAGGCGCTTGTCGCCCGGCACCGTCTGCTGTGTACCTGTCAGATGGAGGACGGCGGCGTCTATCATCCCGTGGTCCTGCGTTCGGACGATGACGGCGTGACCTGGCGGGCGGCCCATCTTTCCTCCGCTCCCCGTCATACCGTCCAGTGGCCGCATCAGGGACTTCGCTGGCAGAACGGGGCGTGCGAGCCCACCGTCGCCGAACGACCGGACGGCAGCCTGCTCTTGCTCGCCCGGACATCCCAGGATGTGCATTATCAGTCCGAATCGTTCGACGGGGGCGAGACGTGGTCTGCTCTGGTGCCATCCAATATCCACGCCACCCTGACCATGCCCACCCTGTTCCGCCTGTCCGACGGGCGGATTCTGCTGTTCTGGTGCAACACCCAGCCGCTGCCGGAGCTGGATCACCGCGCCCAGTGGCCGCCTCTGAATGAAGGGGAAATCAGCGGGGAACGCGGGGAGGACGTGTTTACCAACCGAGACGCCAATCACGCCGCCATATCGGAGGACGGCGGCCGCACCTGGATTGGATTCCGCGAACTCGCGCTGAATCCGCTGCGCAACGCGTCGGATTTCCGGACGCGGGGCGGCAACGAGGAGTCTTTAGACAAGAGTATCCACCAGTTCCAGGCGGTGGAGCTGCCCTATGGCAAGGTGCTGCTGTGCTACGGCCAGCATCCGGCCTGCCGCCGCCTGCTGATTTTCGATCCCGCGTGGCTGTATGAAACCGGACGGCGGGAGGACTTTCGCCATGGCCTCGATTCCGTGAGCACCCAGGTGTATCTGAGAAGCGTATCGGGCAACTACCGGGGCGTTTCCGGTCACTGCGCCTGGAACCGGACGAACGGCGCGGTGCTGGTCCCGGATCCGGCCGGGAATTTTGAGGAAGCCCTGCTGATCGCGCATATCCCAGACAGCCGCCTGCAGAGCGGTGTGCAGGGGATGGTCTGGAACTTTCCCGCCTCGGTGCGGGGGGAGGTGACGGTCCGCCTGCAGATCGAAGGGGAGGGGCTGCGGCTGTCTCTGTGCGACCGGTGGTTCAATCCCATTGATGAAACCGTGAAGGCGCTGGCGGCGTTTTCGACGCGGCTGACCCGTGAAGACGCGCCGGGCGGCGGCTGGACCGCTGTTTCCCTGCGATGGGATACGGAAGCGGGAGAGGCGGTTCTCTCCGCCGGCGGCAGGCCGCTGCGCATCCTCTCCCGGCAGCAGGAGGCCCCAAACGGTCTGTGTTATCTCCATCTGCAAAGCATGGAGACGGCGGATCTGCGGGGTTCACTGATCAAGTGGATGGAAAAGAGGGAGTAGACGGCCGCTGGCCATACCATATTTTGTATTGTTAAAGGCGATCTCACCAATTACGTACGGATGCTCAAAACGGACAATGACAGTATCAAGGAGTAAGCTTCAATTGAGTGGAGGAAAACCATGCAGATGGAAAAGCCAACCGTAATCCTTGCTCTTTTAGAGCCAGATGACCGGGAACAGTTTATTCTGGATAATCAGGAAGCCTTTTCATATGGCGCCACACAAGAATTCGGAATGCGGGACAACCATTTTGAGGAAGAGGGAGAGATTATTTCGCGTAAGACCATCGAGGATTCGATTGATGGCGAACATGCGGAAGCGTACCGGATCATCGCAGATGGAAAGAAGGCCGGCGGTGTTGTCATCCGGACCGATGGCGGCAAAGGCGATCTGGAGTTGTTATTCATATCCCCGTCGCTGCACAGTAAAGGCATTGGTTTTGCCGCATGGCGTGAGGTGGAAAAGCTGCACCCGGAAATCAACGTGTGGGAAACCGTTACGCCGTATTTCGAAAAACGCAACATTCATTTCTATGTCAATCGTTGTGGTTTTCATATTGTGGAGTTCTTTAACCGTCACCATCCCGATCCCAACGATTCAGATGAATTAACCGATGGACAACATGACGATTTGGACGGGATGTTCCGCTTTGAGAAGGTCATAAAATAGTCGTATATTCATTTGGCAGGCAGTTGCTGGCAGCATGAACTGCCCGCTTGGATATTTCGGCCGGCCGCAGCGCCCTTGTGTTTTGCCCCCGCATCGTGTATAATACAACAACATTCCCAATTTTGTAAGGAGGAAATCACCATGGATAAGCTGCTCAAACTGCTCGATACCAACGCCCGGCTGACCAATGCCCAGCTTGCCGTTATGCTGGACCAGCCGGAGGACGAGATCGCGGCTCAGATCGCCGCGCTCGAAAGAAGCGGCGTTATCCGTGCCTACAAGGCCCTCATCGATTGGGACCGGACCGAGCGGGAATATGTGACCGCCATCATCGAGCTGAAGGTCACCCCCAAGCGGGACCTTGGATTCGAGGCTGTGGCCGAAGCGATCATGCGCTTTGAAGAGGTGGAGAGTGTCTACCTGATGTCGGGCGGCTATGACCTGTCTGTTTTCGTCAACGGGCGGACGTTCAAGGACGTCGCCATGTTTGTCGCCAAGCGGCTGTCCACTCTGGATTCCGTGCTGTCCACCGCCACCCATTTCGTCCTTCGCCGCTATAAGGACAGCGGCGTCATGTTCCTGGGGGACGAGAAGGACGAGAGAGGAGCCCTGTGAACCCATGAATTACGAGGCGCTTCTGAATCCGACCCTGCGGCAGCTGAAACCGTCGGGGATCCGGAAGTTTTTTGATATCGCGAACGAGATGGAAGACGTCATCACCCTCTCGATCGGGGAACCGGATTTTTCCACTCCCTGGCATATCCGGCAGGAGGGAATCCGCTCCCTGGAAAAGGGAAAAACCTGGTACACGGCCAACGCCGGCCTTCTCCGCCTGCGGGAGTCCATCGCGGGGTATGTGCAGCGGCATATCGGGGTGTCTTATGACCCGAAATCCGAGGTGCTCGTCACCGTTGGCGGCAGTGAGGCCATCGACCTTTGTCTGCGCTCCCTGATCTGCCCGGGGGACGAAGTGCTCATCCCCCAGCCGAGCTTTGTCTGCTATGAACCCCTGACCGCCATGGCGGGCGGGGTGCCCGTCCCGATCGTCACCAGGGCGGAGGATGGGTTCCGCCTGACGGCCGAGGCGCTGCGGGCGGCGCTGACCCCGAAAACCAAGCTGCTCGTTCTGCCCTACCCCAACAACCCCACCGGCGGCGTGATGCGGCAGGAGCATCTTGAGGCCATCGCCGCGGTGCTGCGGGAGACCGACGTCATGGTGCTGTCGGATGAAATTTACGGCGGCCTGACCTACGGCGGATCTCCTCATGTCAGCATCGCGTCCCTGCCGGGGATGCGGGAACGCACGGTTCTGGTGGACGGTTTTTCCAAGTCCTTTGCCATGACCGGGTGGCGTCTCGGGTATGCCTGTGCGCCCGCCCCGGTGATGAAGCTGATGGTCAAGCTTCATCAGTTCGCGCTGATGTGCGCGCCGACCACGGCCCAATACGCCGCCGTCGAAGCGATGGACAACGGGGACGAGGATGTGGAGCGTATGCGGGCGGATTACGATGTGCGCCGCCGCTTCATCGTGGATGAGCTCAACAAAATGGGCCTGACCTGTTTTGAACCCGAAGGGGCGTTCTATGTCTTCCCGTCGGTCCAAATAACGGGGATGGATTCGGACACCTTCTGCGAAGCCCTGCTGCGGGAAAAGCGGGTCGCTGTGGTTCCCGGCACCGCCTTCGGCGACTGCGGGGAGGGCTATGTGCGGATATCCTACTGTTATTCTCTCAAGCACATCACCGAGGCCATGCAGCGGATGCGGGCCTTTGTTGAGGAGCATACCGGCCGCTGACGGCCGTCTGGAGGAACGTATCCATGAGCGTAACGGTGGAGGCACCGGCGAAAATCAACCTGACCCTCGATGTCGTCGGCCGGCGGGAAGACGGCTACCACCTCATCGAGAGCGTGATGCAGGCGATCGATCTCTGTGACCGGATCACGGTTCGGCCGATCGAGTCTCCCGGCTCGGTCGTCTTGACCTGCCGCGACGAGCGGGTCCCGGCCGGTTCGGACAACACGGTGGTGCGGGCGGCAGCGGCATTTTTCGCCGGATGCGGCCAAACCAATCCGGGGCTGGAGATCGCGCTGCATAAACGGATCCCCATGCAGGCGGGGCTGGCCGGGGGAA
>CABQAA010000107.1 GCA_902461995.1 uncultured Oscillospiraceae bacterium
GACTTTGCGAAGAGCTACGCTGTCTTTGCAGAGAAAATGCAGCAGGTTCAGCAGGACTTCAAAGGCTGACCGGGTCGCGTTGACGGGGATGCGGTAAGATTGCCGCATCCCCGTCCTTGGACAGCCCCGGAACGGCCAGGTGGTCAGCGCATCCGAACAGGAAAGGGCAGGGTTGCAGCATGGGTATACAAACAGGAAAACGGCTATTAGCCGTGGGGCTGACGGCGGCGCTTCTATGCACTGTCCAGGTGGATATCCGCGCGCAGGCCGTTGTTCCGGCCGCAGAAAAGGACTTCACCGGATATTACGACACCTGGACCGCCGTGGATGAACAGCAGGTCGTTTGGTCGTCTCCGGAATCCGCAGACGGGCCGCTTGTTCTCGCGGTGGGAGAAACCCGGGGCATCTCCCTCTCCATCCCGGAAACCGGCCGGTATACTCTGCTGCTCGACTATCAGGCCGAGAACCCGGTGCTGCTCAAAAGCACCCTTCAGGTATCGATCGGAGATGCGCACTGCCGTACCCAGGTTTTTTCTCTGTGGGAAGATATTTCCAAAGAATACCGCATCGACGCTTTCGGCAATGAAATGCCGGCCGATCAGCAGGTGCTCGATACACCAATCGTCGATTTCGTGCAGGATCAGGCGAGCGTGTCCCGCCGTCCGGCGGTGTTTTCGCTGACTGCCGGTGAGCACACCCTCTCCTTGACGAGCGATGACGTGCCGCTCCGGGTGCATCGGGTCCGGGTGGTGCGCGAAAGCGAGCCGCCCTCCTATGCGGAATACGCGCATACCATCGTCGGGATGGAGCCCGGGACGGATTTCATCGTCATCGAGGGCGAAAATTACACCGTCAAATCCGATTCCTACATCCGGGCGGGAGCCGAACGCAACCCGGCCCTATTCCCCTATGATTACCGGGTCAAACGGCTCAACATTCTCGACGCCGGCTCGTTTGACACCGTCGGGCAGAAGGTGGTATACGGTTTCGAAATCAAACAGGCCGGCGTGTATCATATCAGTCTGCGGTATTCCCAAAACTATAAAGAAGATATCCCGGTTTTTCAGAATGTGCAGATCGATGGCCGAAGCCTGTTTGATGAGATGCGGAGCATGCCTTTCGCCTATACCGGCGTCGCTTATCAAAACACCACTCTGATGTCCGGGGACGGAGCGGCCGGCGTCTATCTGACCGCCGGATGGCACACCATCTCCTTGGAAGCGGACGGCACCCCGGTGGCGACCTACGTCGAACGGCTGCAGGCCATCCTGTCCGATCTCTCCTCCATCGGTCTGGAAATCAAAAAGATCTCCGGAACCGGAGCGAGCGAATACCGCACCTGGGACGTGGAGAGCTATCTGCCGGGCGTTGTAGAGAAGCTGCGGGGATATCAGGAGGAGCTGCTCGAGCTGTATGAGGGCATGGGAACCCTGCAGAGCAAAAATCCCGCCTCCGCTTTGAATATGAAGCTCGCCGCCGACAATCTGCGGAAGCTTCTCAAAAATCCCGACAAGCTGTTTGCCAATCTCTCGCTTCTCAGCGAAGGATCGGGTTCCGCGACACAGTATCTGTCCGATCAGATTGATAAGCTGACCTATCAGAATCTGGCGGTGGACCGCCTCTACATCCACGGAAGCGATGAAACGCTGCCCGCGGCAGAGGCCGGATTCTTTGCCAAACTTTCCGACGGCATCAAGCGCTTTTTCTATGCCCTTTTCTATGACGAAGAAATCAAAACCGGGGATGACGTTCTGCGGGTCTGGATCAACCGCCCTATCTACTATATGGAAACGCTGCAGTCCCTGGCGGATACCCTGTTCACGCCTAAGACCGGCATCCAGGTGCAGTTCTCCCTCATGCCGAGTGAACAGCGCATCATCCTCTCCAACGCCACCAGCACTTCCCCCGATGTGATTATGGGGGTGCAGTCGAACATGCCGTTCGATTTGGGGCTGCGGAACGCGGCGGTGGATCTGAATCAGTTCCCGGACTTCGCCTCTTATATGCAGGCCGAATACAACCCGGAGTCCCTGGTGCCGTACACGCTCGGGAATCAGGTGTTCGGCGTGACCGAGACCCAGGAATTTTATGTGCTCATGTACCGCCGGGACATTCTGGACCGGCTCGGGCTGAAAATCCCGGAGACCTGGGATGACGTGGCCGATATGATGCCCACCCTGCGCCGCAACTCGATGGATTTTTATCTGCAGCTGTCGGGCTACAGCGGTGCGAAACCTCTGTACACCACCGTTCCTTTCCTTCAGCAGGCCGGGGCCGACCTCTATTCCGCGGACGGCCTGACCACCGCCATCAATTCCAGAGAAGGACTCCGCGGCTTTGAAACCTTGACCAATCTCTACAAGCTGTACAGCCTGCCCCAGACGGTATCGAGCTTTTACAACAGCTTCCGGTACGGGCAGATTCCCATCGGCATCGGATCCTTCACCGATTATGTAAAAATCAAAAACGCCGCTCCCGAGATCGCGGGACTGTGGGACATCGCCCTAGCTCCCGGCATGAGAGACGACACCGGTGCCATTCACCGCGGCACGGTATGCGCCTCCACAGCCTGCGCGCTGCTGGCCCAGTCGAAGATGCAGGAAGAGGGATGGGAATTCCTGAAATGGTGGCTCTCCAAGGATGTGCAGGCTTCCTTCGGCAATCTGCTTCAGACAACCTACGGCCCGGATTATCTTTGGAATACGGCCAACCTGGAGGCCTTCCGGGAGCTGACCTTCCCCGCAGCGGACAAAGCGGT
Organism: uncultured Oscillospiraceae bacterium; assembly: GCA_902461995.1. GTDB lineage: Bacteria > Bacillota > Clostridia > Oscillospirales > Acutalibacteraceae > UMGS1623. Next base: position 2,759 of record CABQAA010000107.1, read on the forward strand.
GATTTTGGAGCAGTGGGATGCCATGCAGGAGGTACCCCGTCACCCTGCGCTGTACGCGGTGGAGCGGGAACTGAGCAACGCCTGGATCCGCACCGTACTGAGCGGCGAATCCGCCCGGATCGCTCTGGACGACGCGGCCCTGGCCATCAACCGTGAATTTGAACGCAAGCTGTCCGAATTCGGCTACACCGACCGGGACGGCCATATACTGAAACCCTATACCTTCTATCCCATTGAGGAGATCCTGCAGAAAGGGGGACGTTCATCATGAGCACAAAATCGGCTGCGCTGCCTGCCGTCGCGCTGCGGCCGCGGGCCGGCTCCGACCGGGGGATCCGCGGATTTTTAAACCGGTATTCCCATTGGGTGCTTCTTTCCCCCTTTCTGATCTGTTTCACCCTGTTCATCCTGCTTCCAGTCCTGTGCGCCGTCCTGCTGTCCTTCACGAAATTCGACTCGGTTCAGGCGCCGGTCTTTATCGGTCTGCAGAATTATCAGGATATCTTCACCAAAGACACCCAGTTCATGCAGAACGTTCTGCCGAACACCATCACCTACGCCCTGATCGTGGGTCCGGGGGGCTATATCCTCTCCTTTGTCCTCGCCTGGCTTCTGGCACAGCTCACGCCGATGCCCCGTACCATCCTGGCCATCGTCATCTATTCCCCCTCTCTGCTGGGTGCGACGTCCATGGCGACCATCTGGGGTGTCCTCTTCTCCGGCGACCGTATGGGATATCTCAACAGCGTCCTGCTCTCTTTCGGCCTGATCAAAGAGCCGATCTCCTGGCTGACCTCGACCGATTATCTCCTGCCCATCATGATCTTTGTGGCCCTGTGGTCCAGCATGGGTGTGGGGTTTCTCGCCATGCTCTCGGGCATCATCAACGTCGATACCGAACTGTACGAGGCCGCCTATATTGACGGAGTCCGCAACCGGCTGCAGGAGATTTATTATGTCACCATCCCCTCGGTCAAACCGCAGATGCTGTTCGGCGCCATCATGGCGCTGGTCGGGACCTTCAATTCTCCCGGGCTCGGCGTGACGCTGTCGGGGGCAAACCCGACACCCGGTTACGCCGGCCAGCTCATCGTCAACCATATGGATGATTACGGATTCCTGCGGTATGAGATGGGATATGCGGCCGCCCTGTCGGTGCTGCTGCTGATCCTGGTATGGCTGGCGTCGCGGCTGGCCTATCGCCTGTTCGGGGAAAAAGACTGAGCCATCCTTAAGAGAAAGGTGCGGGAACGTATGGCGAAGATCGGCGTCAAGCTGAGTCCGAGTAAGTTTCATTCCGACCAGATCAAGTTTTATATTCTCCTTCTTCCGGTGGTGGCGTTCATGCTGCTGCCAATCGTCTATATCGTTTTTCACGCCCTGAAGCCCATGGACGAACTGTTCGCCTTTCCGCCGAAATTTATCACTTTCCGCCCGACACTCGAAAACTTTAGGCGGCTCTTTTCCACGGCGAATGCCTCTAATTTCCCGATCAGCCTGTATATCTTCAACAGCATTTTGTCCACCGGCATCGTCGTGGCGGCTACGGTGTTCATGTGTGCGGCATCGGGATATGTCCTTTCTAAAAAACGCTTCAAAGGGAAAAAGGCCATTCTGGAGATTAACCAGGCCGCGTTGATGTTTGTGGCCGTGGCCGTGGCGATTCCCCGGTTTCTGATCATCAAATCCCTCGGGCTGATGGATACGTTTCTCGCGCAGATTCTGCCGCTGCTCGCCATGCCGGTGGGGCTTTTCCTGGTCAAACAATTCATCGACCAGGTCCCGACATCGCTGGTGGAAGCGGCTCAACTGGACGGGTGCTCCGATTACGGTATCCTGTTCCGCATCATCATGCCGATCGTCAAGCCCGCTCTCGCAACAGTCGCCATCCTCTCCTTCCAGTCCGCCTGGAACAGCGTCGAAGCCTCTCAGCTGTTCATCGATCAGGAAAAACTCAAAACCTTTGCTTACTATATGACCGCCGTCACCTCCCCTACGAGCGCCGCCGTATCCGGACAGGGGATGGCTGCCGCCGCCGTGCTGATCCTCTTTATCCCGAATATCATCCTGTTCATCACCATGCAGTCCAAAGTGATGAACACGGTCGCCCATTCCGGTATCAAATAAGAGATGGCAGCAGTCGGTCTGCAGGTTTGGGATCATCGCTAAATCCGCAGAAAGCCCCGGTCTCCGGAAAGGAATGAGTCATTCATATGAAAATGCGCAAGCTCGCGGTGCCGCTGCTCCTGGCGGCGGTTTTGGCGGTCCCCTCCGTATCGGCCTGGACGCCTCAAACCGGCAATGCCACCGCCTATACCTACACCCTGGCGGCTGACGACAGCTGGACCCGCACCCAGGACGCCTATCTGACCGGAGAGGTTCTCTTCATGGACAGCCCTCTGAACGCTCCGGAGGATCTGTGCGTACAGGGCGGCCGTCTCTATGTCGCCGACAGCAAAAACGGCCGGGTGGTCTGTCGGGATATCGCGACCGGGGATACCTCGTATATCGGCGAAGGCATCCTCAATCTGCCCACCGGCGTATTTGTAAACGACCGGGGAGAACTCTACGTGGCGGATATGGGGTTTGGCCAGGTGTTTGTCCTGGACGCCTCAGGAGAACTGATCCGCACCTACGGCCGTCCCGAAGACATCACCTTCGGACAGGAGGCTCCCTTCAAGCCCAAAAAGGTGGCGGCTGACCGGGCCGGCATTGTCACCATCGTATCGGACGGCTCCTACGACGGGTTGATCCAGCTGGGAGCGGACGGCGAGTTTCTCGGCTATTTCGGATACAATTCCGTCCCCATGACCTTTCTCGACCGGCTGCAGGACCGGTTTTTCACCGAGGCCCAGAAAGCGCAACTTTTTAATAAAATCCCCTTGAATTTCGGCAATCTGGCGCTGGATCCCATGGGGATCTGCTACACCGTCACCCGCGGTGTGGAAGGCAGCGCAGTCAAAAAGCACAACGTATCCGGGCAAAACATCCTCGGAGAAGCCATGAAGGATGAGAAAGATTTTGCCGATATCGCCATCGGACCCGACGGACAGATTTTCGCCGTGACCGAGACCGGCCTGATCTATGAATACGACAACGACGGCAATCTGCTGCTTTCCCTCGGCGGACGGGCCGCGTCGAGCGAACGGGCCGGACTGTTCACCCTCGCCTCCGGCATCGCTGTGGACTCAGACTGCACCCTCTATATACTGGACCGGGAACGGGGTCTCGTACACACCATGGTGCCTACCGCCTTTGCGGGCGGCCTGCACGAAGCGATCCGGCAATATCAGGAGGGTGACTATGCCGCCAGCCGCGCGGGACTCATGACCCTCCTCAAGCAAACCGGCAATATCCGCATGGTCTACGATTACATGGGGAAAAACGAGCTGCAGCTCCGGGACTACGACAGCGCCGCTCTGCATTTCCGCAACGCCGGCAACAAGGCGGGCTATTCGACGGCATTTTGGGAAATCCGCAACGCCGGCCTGGGCCAGGCGCTGCCGTTTATCGGCATCGGACTTCTCCTGCTTGCCGCGGCCGTCATCGTGCGCGGTCGTTTCCGCCGCCGGCGTACGGCTGCGGAAGGGCCTCCTCTACCGGAGCCGCCGCGGTTCCGAACCCTCGACAATCTGGCTTACTCCGTTCGTTTTCTGCGTCATCCCTTCGACAGCTTCTACGAGGTGCGGGTCGGACGGAAGGGCGGCGTGCTCGCCGCGAGCATCCTGTATGCCTTGGCTCTGCTGGTTTTCGCGTTCGATACCCTCGGCCGCGGCTTCGCCTTTTCGTCCCGGAACCTCGACAACACCTCTCCCCTCTATGTTCTCATGCTCTTCCTGCTGCCGGTGGGCCTGTTTGTAATATGCAGCCACATGGTCAGTGAAATCCACGACGGCGAAGGCCGCTTCAAAACCGTGTATATCGGCTTTGCCTATGTGCTTACGCCGTTTATCCTGCTTCTCCCCATTCTGACGCTTCTCACCCACGTTCTGGCGCTCAACGAGTCCTTTATCGTCTCGTTCGCTTCCCTGTTCATTTACGCATGGGTGGCGGTTCTGCTGGTGATCGCAATCAAGGAAATCCACCAATATGAGTTCCGCCAAGTGTTTCTCAATTTGCTGCTGGCTCTGTTTTTAATGATTGTGCTGCTGTTTGTGGGTTCCATCATCGGCATGTTCTGGGACAAAGTCGTGGACATGGTGACATCGGTTTGGAAGGAGGTGCAGTTCCGTGTGGGGTAGAAAAGGATTTTCCGCCGCAGGAATCTGTCTGATGGCGGGGCTGATGGTCTTTTCGGGCGCGGCGGTGCCCGCC